>CAYUZM010000138.1:0-10085 GCA_964449665.1 uncultured Solibacteraceae bacterium | reverse complement strand
CGCCCTCCGCCCCGGTTCGCGCCGAGGTCCGCATCCGCAATAAGCATCTGCCCGCCCCCGCCACGCTCTACCCCGCCAGTGCTACAACCGGCCCTACCACCGGCGCCACCTCCGGCGCCATCATTGGCCCCACCTCCACCCTCACCCCCGGCCCCGCCGCCGGCACAACCGCCGCCGGCGCAACCGCAGCCACCACCAGCGCCCCAGCCGACCCACCCAGTGGTCCCACCCGCATCGAGGTCCGCTTCGACGAACCGCAGCGCGCCGTCACCCCCGGCCAGGCCGCCGTCTTCTACTCCGGCGAACTCGTGCTCGGCGGCGGCTGGATCGAGTAAACTCGCAGGGAACCAACGCACCCTCGTGAAGCAGCGCAGCCCCCTCCGAAACCGCCTCGAATGGACGCTCGTGCACTCGCTGCTGGCCACGCTCCGCCTCGGCCCGCGCTCGTTCGCTTTCACGCTCGCCGGCTTCTACGTCTGGCTGCTCGACCTGTTCATTCCCAAGCTCCGCCGCGTCGCCCAGCGCAACGTCGTCCTCGCCTTGCCGGACCTCGATGAAACCAACCGCTGGCGCATTGTCGACGCCAGCTTCCGTTCCCTCGCCCGCCTCCTGGTCACGCTCGCCCGCATGCCGTCCATCACGGCCCAAAACATTTCCACCTGGATTCGTTACGACGGTCTTGAACACTTCCACGCCGCCAAAGCGCACGGCCGCGGCGTGCTCTTCGCCACCGCCCACCTTGGCAACTGGGAACTCAGCGCCCTTGCCCACGGCCTACTCACCGAGCCCATGCATGTCGTCGTCCGCGCCCTGGATAACCCCTTGCTCGACGCCGGCGCCACGCGCCTCCGTACCCTCTCCGGCAATCGCGTCATCGAAAAGCGCGACTATGCCCGTGGCATCCTTCGCGCCCTCTCGGCCAATGAAGCCGTCGGAATTCTAATCGATCAGAACGTCGCCGCCGCCGAAGGCATCTTCGTCCCCTTCTTCGGCATCCCCGCCTGCGTTTCGCCGAGCTTCGCCAAAATCGCCGCCCACTCCGGCGCCGCCATCATTCCCGGATTCGCTCTCTGGTCCGATGACGAGAACCGCTACATCCTCAAGTTCTATCCGCCCTTCCACGCCACCGGCGACGCCGAAGCCGACACCCGCCGCATCCACGCCCAACTCGAAGAGGTCATTCGCGCCCACCCCGGCCAATGGCTCTGGATGCACCGCCGCTGGAAGACCCGCCCCGAAGGCGAACCGCCCATCTACTGACCGCTGGGCCCTCCGCGCGCCCGCTTCCCCTACGCGTTACAAGTCCATCTGCGTGCCGAGTTCCACTACCTGCCTCGGCGGCAATCCGAAAAATCGATCGGCCGCCACCGCGTTCCGGTGCAGGAACGCGAACACCGACTCCGTCACCACCCCCATCTGCCCCTTCGCCGACGCAATCAGATTCTCGCGCCCGAGATAGTAAGTCACTTCCTCCTCGGCAAACGGAATCTTGTGCGCCGCCACCACGCGCTCCAACACCGGCAGGATATGCAGCTCTTCCATGAATCCAAATCGCATCACGATGCGATGAAACCCGTTCGGCAACAGCTCCCATGTGAAACGGTCCGCCTCCGGCACCATCGGCTCGCCGGTTATCTTCACCGTCAGCAGCACCACCGTCTCCTGCAGCGCGCGGCTCCGCTCCACATGCCGCACCAGCGGCCACGGCAGCATATCGGCGTTCGAGTTCATGAAAACCGCCGTTCCCGGCACGCGCGCCGCCAGCCGCTTGTTCACTCGCGCCTCGGCCGCGTCCCAGGAAGCGAACCGCACCCGTGCCCGGTGTCCCATCAACGAACGCCCCCGGTTCCAGATCACCATGATCGCCAGAATCACGCCGCCAATCAGAATCGGAACATAGCCGCCATCGGTGAACTTGCCCAGGTTCGCCGCCAGAAACGGAAGGTCGAGCGCCAGGAAGCCCGCCAGCACCGCCAGCGACTTGCCCATTCCCCACTTCCACGTCTTGCGCGCCACCAGGAAAAAGATCCCCGACGTGATCGCCATCGTGCCCGAAACCGCAATGCCGTATGCCGCCGCCAGTTTTGTCGATTCGCGGAACAGCAGTACCAGAACCACGCAGCCAATGCCGAGCAGATAGTTGATCCGCGGAATATAGATCTGCCCTTCCACGTCATGCGCCGTATGCTTCACGTCGAAGCGCGGAAAGAATCCCAACTGCATCGCCTGCCGCGTCAGCGAGAACGACCCCGAAATTAACGCCTGCGACGCAATCACCGCCGCCATGCTCGACAAAATCACCAGCGCAATCGTCGCCGGGCCTTGCGGCACCATCGAAAATAGCGGGTTCGCCGCCGACTCCGGATTCCGCAGCACATGCGCCGCCTGTCCGAAATAGCCCAGCATCAGGCACGGAAACACGATCCACAGCCATGCCGTCCGGATCGGTTTCACACCAAAATGTCCCATATCGGCATAGAGGGCTTCGCCGCCGGTAACGGCCAGCACCACCGACGACAAGATATGCAATCCCGGCCACCCATGCCGCGCAAAATACCCCACGGCGTGGTGCGGCGAAATGGCCCCGAGAATCTCCGGATTGAAGGTGAGATGGTAAATGCCCAGCACGCCCAGCGTCAGAAACCACACCAGCATCACCGGACCGAATAACACGCCCACCGTACCGGTTCCTCGTGATTGAATCGAGAACAACGCGATGAGAATGACGCAGCTTACCGGCACCACATAGCCTGACCACGCCGGGTTGGCGATCGCCAACCCCTCTACGGCGCCCAGCACCGAGATCGCCGGCGTGATGACACCATCGCCATACAGCAGCGCGGCGCCCATCGCCGCAAAAATCGCCACCGAAGAGATCAGCCCCGGCCGCGCCGTGCGCAACTCCTCGGGCACCAGCGCCAGCAGCGCGAAGATGCCCCCCTCGCCCTTGTTGTCCGCCCGCAGGATGAAGGTGAGGTACTTCACCGTCACCACCAGCGTCACCGCCCAAAAAATTAGAGAGAGGACTCCGTACAGGTCCGCAATCGCCGCGTTGTGTCCGCCCGCCGCGTGCAGGCACTCCTTCAACGTGTAGAGCGGGCTCGTGCCAATATCGCCGAACACCACGCCCAGCGCGCCCAGCGTCAACGCCGCATGGCTCGCCTTATGCGAATTGTGTGTACTCACGCGCCTCCCTTATTCCCCATCCGCCAGCCGGCCCAACGCCTCGCCGGCCAGTTGATACATTGTCCACGCATCCTTCGGCACCGCGCCGAGCTTCCTGTAGAACTGAATCGACGGCTCGTTCCAGTTCAACACAGACCATTCCAGGCGCCCGCAATTCCGCTCCTTGGCCAGCTTCGCCAGATGCCGCAGCAACGCAAACCCCAGACCTTTGCCGCGCGCCTCCGGCTTCACATACAGGTCTTCCAGGTAAATGCCAGGCTGTGCCAGAAACGTCGAGTAAGTGGAAAAGTACAGCGCAAACCCGGCGCACTCTTCGCCGTCGTACGCGAACACGGCCTCGGCCGCCGGACGCGCTCCGAACAACGTCTCGCGCAGTTTCTCCTCCGTCGCCACGACTTCATGGGAGAGCCGCTCATATTCCGCCAAGGCGCGAATCATCTCCAGAATCATCGGAACGTCCCGCTCGGTCGCGGGCACGATCCGCACCGTGCCGCCACTCATACTTTGTAAGCACCATACAACGCGAACGGCCCGTTCTTGTGCAACACGTCCACCTGCCCGAAGCCCGCCTCGCGCAACCGGTCCAACTGCCACACCAGCGGACGCGGCGTGTCTTCCTTAGCGATGTAGGCGAACACGTGGTCGCGATACGCCTCATCGCGTAAGCCCGTCAAATAGGCCCCGTAGCGCGCCCACATCGCCTGCTGCGCCTGCTCCTGCCAGTGTTCCACCATGTCTACAATCCACAACGCACCGCCCGGTTTTAGCGCATCATGCACTTTCCGGAACACCATCCGCCACTCGCCTTCGCCGCGCAAGTGATGAAACACCGCCGCCGCCACGGCAAAGTCGAATCGCTCACGCCCCAAATCGCTCTCCCGCACATCGGCCTGCATCGTTTCCAACTGTAACTCCGGACGCGCGCTCAACAGCCGCTGCCTCGTACGGTCGAGCATCGGCTCGCTCAAATCCATCGCCGTCACCCGACCCACCTTCGGCAATGCCTCCATCAGGCGCAAACTGTAGTTGCCCGCGCCGCATCCGATATCGAGCAGCGCCTCGGCGTCGGGCCGCATCGCCGCGCAGACATCGGCCAGCATGTCCAGCATCAGGCGCGAGTCCATCGCCGCCACCTGCCCCGATTCGAGGTTGCTGAATCGTTCCACGTCGGAATCGAACCTCGCTCGAATCTCCTCCACCGTCGATTTTGCACTGTAGTCCATTAGTTCGCGCTCCATCTCTCTCGAAACTTCATACTGGCTCCGGCGTGCGGCCGCGGCTCCGTCCGCGCCCGTTCGAGCCACTCGCCATACTTCCTGGCAAGCGCCGGCTCCTTCGCGGCCAGATCGTTTTGCTCACGCACGTCCACCGCCAGATCGTACAACTCCAGTGAACCATCTTTCCCGCGCACGGCCTTCCAACGTCCATCGCGCATGGCCCTGGAATGCCCCGCCGGATTCCATCGCTGCTGCGGCATGTTGAAGTTGTTCTGCTCCCAATATAGGTAGGGCCGCTTCGGCGCCGCGCCGCCCAGCAGGTGTTTCACCATCGACACGCCGTCCAGCCCATTCGGGGCCTGCGTGCCCGCAATCTCGCATAGCGTCGGTACCATGTCCACAAAGCCCCACGGCGCATCGCTCTTCCTGCCCGCCTTCACATTGCCCGGCCACCTCACAATACACGGCACGCGGATTCCGCCCTCGTATACCGTGCCCTTTTCGCCGCGCAGCGGGCCGTTGCTGCGGAACAACTCGTAGCCCTTCTCGGTGCCAGAGTGCGCGCCGTTGTCGCTGGTCACAATAACAACCGTGTTCCGCTCCAGCCCGTTGTCCTTCAGTATCTCCATGAGCCGGCCGATGTACCGGTCCGCCCGCGCCGTCATCGCCGCATAGTGCTTCGCCGCCTCCGGCCAATCCCGGTTCGCATACTCTCCCGTGTCCGGTCCCTCAAACTTCGCGTGCGGCAGCGTGTAGCAGGCATAGAGGAAGAACGGCTTTCCTTTGTCCTTGGACAAAAACTGGAAGCTGCGCCCGGCGATGAGATCGGCCGAGTATCTTCCGTTCAAATCCAGCCGCTGCTCGTTATCCCAAAGGAATTCCGGATAGTAACTATGCGCGTGCACCTGGTGTAAGTACCCGAAGAACTCATCAAACCCCTTCCGCGTGGGCACGCCCGCCGTGGCCGCCGCGCCCAGGCCCCACTTACCGAACCCGCCCGTTCGATATCCGGCTCCCTTGAGCAATTCGGCGAGGGTGAGGTCCTCGTCGCGAATCGCCACCGTCCCCGCGTTGGCGCGAACGGCCGCGTGCCCTCCATGCAACCCCGTCATCAAGACGCAGCGCGACGGCGCGCACACCGGGGCCCCGCAATAAAAATCCGTGTAGCGTGTTCCTTCGGCCGCGAGACGGTCGACGTTCGGCGTCCGGATCAATTCTTGACCAAAACATCCGAAATCCCCATAACCTAAATCATCTAGTACAACCAGCACAATATTCGTTTTTTCTGTGTCTGCTGACAGCACAGAGGCCGCCAAGCCAAAAAAACTTCGCCGCTTCATAGGGGGTCAGTGTATCATCCAGCCATGAGGCGAAAATTCCGTTCCCGCCGCGGCTTCTTCAGCACGCTCGCCATCGCCGGGGCGGCCGCCGGGCTTCCCGCCACCATGCCCCGCACCGAAGCTGCCCCGGGCGATCTGAATGACCAGGCGGCGCGCAAGTCGCGCTCCCGCGATATGCGCATGCGCCTGGCCAACTACTACGCCGACATGCCGTCCGCCGCCCACGACACCAATGGCGACGAAGAACGCTACCCAAATAAGCTCGCCACTTACTCAAAGTTACTGCGGCACAACGGTATCGGCGAAGTCGATGCCGCCTCGTACGCGAGTTTGCGCGCCGCCACCGACTCGGGCGATCCGAAACTCTATGACGCCATTCTGATGGGCGGTCCCTTCCGTTTCAAAACCCCGCAGGCCAGCCACAGCTATCAGATGATGGGCCTGGACGCATCGCAACTCCGCATTCCGCCCGCGCCGCGCTTCGACTCCGCCGAACTTGCCGCCGAAATGGTCGAACTTTACTGGATGTCGCACGTCCGTGACGTAAACTTCGCCAGCTACTCGATCGACCCCGATGTCCGGCGCGCCGTCGCCGAACTGAACCGTTTGAGCGACTTCCGTGGTCCCAAGACCGCCGGCGCCGTCACCCCGGATACGCTCTTCCGCGGTTTCCCCGCGGGCGATCTCAACGGTCCCTTTATCTCTCAGTTCCTCCTCAAAGACGTCAACCAGCGCAATATTGCCTTCCAGCAAAAGATGAAGGTATTCGCCGTTGCCAACAATTACCTCACGCAGATGGACTCCTATCTGCAAACGCAGAACGCCATCACCAAAGGCGAGCCGCCCCACTACGCCTCCGCCACCAGCTACATCAAGAATCTCCGTGATCTCGCCACGTACGTTTGGCTCGACGTCAGTTATGTTCCCTACACGAATGCGGCGCTCATTGGGATCGAACTCGGCCCCGAAGCCGTGAACGATTGGAATTTCTACCGCTGGAACAAGACCCAGGAAGGCTATATCAATTTCGGACCGCCTGATCTCTTTGACTGGATCGGCCGCGCCGCCCGGCCCGCCTATCTTGCGGCCTGGTATCAGAAGTGGCAGGTCCATCGCCGCGCCCGCCCGGAAGCCATCGGTTGCCGCGTAAACATGCACCTCGCCGAAAAGGCCGTCTATCCGCTGCACCGCGAACTGCTCCAGTCGGAGGCGCTCCGCGAATCCGGCGCCCTGCACGGCTCATACCTGCTGCCGCAAGCCTTCCCCGAAGGCAGTCCGGGCCACTCGGCCTATCCATCCGGACACGCCACCGTCGCCGGTTGCCTCGTCACCATGATGAAGGCCTACTTCAACGAGGACTACGTCATTCCCAAGCCCGTCATCACCGATGGCAACTTCCTCTACCCCTACGAAGGCCCGCCCCTCACCATTGGCAGCGAGTTGAACAAGCTCGCCTCCAACATCGCCACCGCGCGCAACGCCGCCGGAATCCATTACCGTAGCGACATGGTGGAGGGCATGAAACTCGGCGAACAGGTCGCCATGCACTTACTTCGCGACATCGCCTCCACTTACACGGAGGACTTCGCCGGCTTCCATTTCCGCAAGTTCGACGGCGAAGAGGTCACCATCTGCGCCTACTGCTGAGGCCGCAGGGCCACGCAATACCCTGGAAACACGACGTCGCGCACGCCTCCTCCAAACACCTCGGGCAGCGTCGCGGCCAGCCACTCGTAAATCGCGCTCGCCGCCTCTCCGCGCCGCATCGCCGCCGCCACATTCGTCTCCGTCATCATGTAGCCCGCATACGCTGCCCACTCATACGGCAACGCGATGCGAAACTCCTCCGCGCCGACCCGCGCCAGCCCCGCCGCCATCGCCTCCACCTTGCCTGCATCCAGGGGAATCGCTTCGCTCAACGGTTTCGGATACCGCGCGAGGAACTCGGCATACCACTCCCCAAGCGCCCCCGAATCCGCAAACGTGCGCCCCTGCGCGAAATCGTAAACCAAGAGTAGGCCCGTCTCGGCCAGCACGCGGCCGGTCTCGCGCAGCATCTCCTTCGGCCGCGCATAGTTCAATGAACCCGCGGCCGTGATCACATCCACCGTGCCCGCGCCGAACGGCATCGCCTCCCCACGCCCCTGTACGAATTGCGCCCCCGGTGCCACCGCGCGTGCGCATGAAGTCATCTCGAACACCGGCTCAATCCCCACGACACGCCGCGCACGGCCCACCAGCGCCCGTGTCGACAATCCCGACCCGCACCCTACATCCACCGCCAGCTCGCCGAAACTTTCCAGCCCCAATGCCGCCGCGGCCCGCGCCACAATCCGCTCATGCAGGGCCGGACGGTTGCGCGCGTAGCCATCCGCCATCGCCGCCGTTGCGAATGGATTCATCAGCGGCCCAACCGCTCCTGCATTTCAGCAACAAGAAACTTCAACCTCTTCTCAGAAAGCATGCTGCCGAACTTGAGCACGGGCCGCTTCGTGTCGCGGAAATTGACTCGAATCGCCGGCGTTCTCGTCTTCGTGCTGGTCGAATCCGACCAGTACCCCTCTTTGACCTGCTCTACCTCCGACCACCGGAACCGCTTCGTCCGCCCAATCGGTCCCACCCCTTCGAACACCGACACCTCATCTCCTTCCGAATTCACCACCACGCGTCCGCCCAGTCTCATCAGGACCTGCCAGCCCACCATGCACGTGCCGAACAGAAACGGCAGGCCGAACAGCGATCGCCCCAACAGAAACTGCCCGCTCGTCCATTGCTCGTAATACAGCCATCCCAGGCTAAAATACCCAAACGCGCATGTGAACGGAAGCAGAAACACAACCTCAAGCGAGAACGTCGTCGCCACGGCCCGGTACCCTACCAGGTTTGACTCACACCACATGCCCCACGGGATCTTCTTTTCCATGCGTACCTATAGTTTCATCAGAAACACCGTAAAACTCACCACGCCGCCCAGCAGCGCCACCCAGCCCCATGCCCGCGCCGTGCGCGCCCCCAGCGTCCACCACATGTAGAGCCCGGTCGCCACCCACAACAGGAAACCGATGCTCGCCACATCCACAATCACCGCCCACACATCTTGCCAGAACCCGTCCTGCGAAAATCCACCGCGCGAATGCATCCCCGTGAAGAAGTGGTCCCAACGGAAATGTTGATCCTCGGCAACAAAGCGGCGCGACTCCGTATCCACCTTCACCTGCGACGATCCTCGGAACCGGTACACATACACGTTGATTTGTTTCGGTCCCGTGCGGTACGCCCCAAAGCTCGCGCTGCCGAACACCTCGCTCATGCCGGCTGTTTCCAACACGCGCCGCGCGAACGCGCGCATCTCCGTCTGCTCAGCCCCTGCCGCTGGAATCGCCACATCCGCGGGCAATGCGTTTGCGGCCGTCGCCCGAGGCGTCCACTGCATTCGATCTCCATACCAGCCCTTGCCGACATCCGGATGCGCAAAGAAGTAACTGCTGATGCCATACATCAACACCCACGGCAGCAGCCCCAGGCTCAAATAAAGATGCACCCTCCGGTTGACCTGTGGAAAGTTCATAGCCGCACCAGGAAGAACGCAAACAGCGCCGCGCCCACGCCCAGCGAAACCGCTCCCCACTTGCGCGTCACCTTCATCTCCCACCACATCCACAGCCCCGAAAGCGCCCACGCTACCGTCGCCACAATGAACAGGTCGACGATGAAGCCCCAGGCGTCGTCCAGCGCATATGGTTGCTGATAACCGCGCCGCCGGTGGATGGAACCCATGAACGTGTTCCATTGGAACCGTGCCCGCTCGACCACGATCTTTTTGTCCGATGGCGTGTAAGTGATCCGGTACGGCCGAATGATATCCTGCCGTTGAAACACCAGCGTCCCATCGGGCCTCGGCGGCGGCGTGCCGTGCGCGCCTTCCAAGTTCAATGTCCGCAAAATCTCCGCCGTCATCACTTCCGAACTCGTGCCCGCCGCGAATCCACCGGCGTACGTCGCTTCGCCCACCTTCTCAAATGGCGCCGGACCCGTCCCATAGATGCCCATAAAGAACTCCCGATGGTTCATCACCATCGTGCTCACGGCATACATCGCCACCCAGGGTCCCAGAAACAATGCCAGGTACATATGCGTGCGTCGCAGCACCTTTGAGAACATCCATCCTCCTTCGCGGAGCTACCATCATAGAAGAACTCCTTCGCTATGGCACAAGCCGCCACCACCCTTCCACACATCACCTTTCGCGAAGCCGCCGAGGCCCGCGCCGTGCCCTGGTATCTCTGGTGCTCCGTGGCCGCGGTCACCTGCGCCATGGTCGGCATTCACTGGGATATCTCCT
>CAYUZM010000137.1:0-10109 GCA_964449665.1 uncultured Solibacteraceae bacterium | reverse complement strand
GGCCTGGCAGGGCGCGGCGAAGGGGCGCAAGGACGTGGCCGAGTTGAACCTCGCCACCGCCGAGCCGCCCAAGACCGTTCTCTCGAAGAATCCGCACGTGATGGACGATGGCGCGCGCCGCATCGAGTTCCGCCAGTTTGGCTGGGCGCACACCAAGGGCGACGGATTCGCCTGGCTTCCGAAGGAGGGCATCCTCTGCACGGGCGATGCGGCCACGAACGGACCGTACAACTACCTGGGCGACGCGCATATCGCCAACTGGCCGGCCGTGATGAAGGGCGCGCTGGGGCTGAAGCCGAAGCATGTTCTGCCCGGGCACGGGCCGGCGGGCGGCAAAGAGATTCTCGAAGGCGAGATGGCCTTCATGCAGGAGTTGAACGCGCTGGTCGAAGCCGGCGTGAAGGCGGGCAAGACGCCTGAGGAGATCGCCAAGGGCAAGTTGAGCGATAAGGTGAAGAACTGGGTGGGTAGTTCGTTCGCCGGGCAGGTGAAGGACACCTATCTGGAGCAGACCAAGAAGACGCGCCGTGGCGAAATCGTGATGTGAGCACGGCCGTGGCGGCTACTTGCCGCCCAGGAATTGCAGGATTTCACGCATCAGCCGCGGCCCCTGGTCCGTTTGAAAGATGAACTGGGCGTGCGCCGCGCAGGGAAGGACGATCAACTCCTTCGGTTCGGGCATCTGGTCGTACTTGGCGCGGATGCCCGGCAGCCGCGGCGTGTTTTCACCTTGAATGTCGTCGCGGCAAACGATGTTGAGCTTGGGCCCGGTCAACTTCTCCGGCGGGAAGCTGGGTTCGGAAGCGATCAGAACGGCGCGGTCGATTTCCCCCGCGTTGCCGTGCGCGAGCGCGCCGCTCACGCCGTCGCCGCCCATGCTGCCGCCGATGGCCGCCACCGTCTTTGCGCCATTCGCGCGCAGGTAACGAACGGCCGCGAGGACGTCCTGATAAAGCGGAGCGCCCATCGGATCGTCGCGGCCCGGCCCCGTCGATTCGCCGTATCCGCGAAAATCAATTGCCAGCACGCGGAAGCCGGCCGCTTCGAGTTCGCGCGCCTGTACGATCCACGTCTCTTTATTGAAGCGCCCGCCGTGCGCGAGCACGACTCCACGCGGGGCTTTGCCGCCCGCTTGCTCGCCATACAGATCGCCATGAATCGTGCCGCCATCGCCGGTCTTCAGAACAACGCGCTTCGGCTCCGGCAGCGCCGGTCCCCACTCGCCGATCTTGATCCGCCCTAATAGCGTGGCGCCATCTTTGCCGCCCGGCTGAAACACGAGCGCCTCGCCTTCGGCCAACAGCGGCGTCACCTTTGGAAATGCGGCCGCGATGTTCTGTTGGTGCGTGATTGCGATCGCGTTGCCCCCGCGCGGGGCCGTCCGTGTAAACACGCGCAGCCACTCGGCTTGCCCAGGCGTGGCCGCACCCATGCTCTGGCCCCCGTCGCCCAATTCCTCCTGCAGCTTCGGCAACAGCAACTGCGCATACTTAGCCGTCTCTTGCGCGCGAAACGTGGGACTGGAGAACACGGCGCTCACGGGAATCTTGCGCCGCCGCATCGCCACGCCCATTGCCGCCGCCCCGCGCCGCCCGGCCTCGTCGAGTTGCCGCTCGCGGTTCCAGTTCCCCGCCACCGCGGTCTCCTTCGTTGGCACATCGCGCGGCGAACTCGCGTGGCGCATCACGATCACGTGCCCGCCGCGTTGCAGGGCCTTCAGAATCTTGCCGGCCTCGGCGTGCGCGGTCAGGGCAAACAGGAAGGCAAGAGCAAGGCGGAGGCGCATGAGGGAAGTGTACAGCGCCGAGCGCCAGGCGCTAAGTCGTCGATGGCGGGAAAGTGAGCGTTCCCTGCGCGGGCGTATCGGCCTTGCCCGAGGCCACGCGGTGAATCGCGTTCGTGAGCTTGCGGTAGGGGATCGATTCGAGCGAATCGAAGGGGATCCATTCGCCGTCGCGCCAATTGGAAAAGAACCAGCGGGTGAGGATGGAAAGATGATCCTGCCGGTCGCGCAGCGCGAGCGTTGCCGGTAGTCCGGCCGCAATCTCGCGCAGGCGTGTATCGATCGGCACGGGGCGGCCTTCAGCCGTGTTCGTCAGCCGGAACGCGCGCGGGGTTTGCCAGCAGCCCTTCAGCAGAAACCACAGCGACACCTCGTCGTACTCGATGCTGCGCGTGATCGCCACGCCATGCAGGCGGTCGACGTCGGCCGCCAGTTCGCCCGAGAGCCGCGTGATGCCCTGCACTTTTTCGAGCATCGTGTGCGCCCGCGCGGCTTCTTCAAAGCGCAGCGATTCGCTCAACCGGTCGCGCGAAACGCGCGTCGATTCCAGCAGCGAGTGGCCCGAGGTGCGCAGGAAATCGTCCACGCGCACGACCTCGCTTGCGTATTCTTCTTTCGAAACCGCGTCCTGGCAGGGCCGCAGGCACATGCGCATTTCGCCGTAGATGCAGCCCGGATGCTCGATGGACGGTTCCAGATCTTCCTGGCAGCGGCGAATCTGAAACAGGTCGAGAAAAGCCTTCTCGTAGGAATCGGCGGCGGCGCGGTTGCGAAACGGACCGAAGTAGCGCGAGCGTCCGCCGAGGCGGGTGGTCACCATCGTGCGCGGAAACTCGTTGTTCAGGACGAGCTTCACGTAGGGAGGCTTGGGCAGCCGCAGCAGGCGCGCATAGGTCTCCGGGAAATGGCGGCGCGCGAGGGTATACGAGGTCAGCGCCGTTTCGATCGTGGACGCCGTGCGCCATACCTCGATGCGCCGCGCCACTTCGCGCAGGTTCAACATGCGGCTGGCGTGTTTGCGCTCGGCGAGCAGCCGGAGCAGACGGCGGCGAATCAGACCGGTTCGTCCCAAATAGGGTTCGCCTTCGGCCGCGTGGACCAGGAACACGGCGGGCGTGTTGTGCAGCGCTGCCAGCCATTCGTCCAGGGGCGCGCCGGAATCGCGCTGCCAGGCTTCGGGATCGCGCAGCACCATGGGGTTACTCGAAGATCCGGTCGAATTGCTCGCGCGGCGCGGGCAGGAACGAGGTGAGGCCGGGGTTTTCGTCCACGTGCGCCACGCGGCTCATGCCCACCAGGGCGACCGGGATGCCCGGGGCAGAGCGCGTGAATTGGATGGCGCGCTGCGCGTCGGTTGCCGGGCCGGGCAGCACGTGTCCAAGCGCCGGCGGCAGCCCGGAGGCGAGTTGCGCCTGGTGCAGGCTTGCGCTGGCGACGGCGTTCACGCCCATTCCTCCCGTTCGCAAAAGGAAGCCATTCGACAACGCCTCGCACATGCCGAGGTTCAGCGGCAGTTGCACGAAGCGGAAGTGGTGCGACTTCCCGCCGGCGGCTTCGGCGCAGGCGAGCATGCGTTCAATGTCGAGCCCGCCCGCTTCCCCCGGCTTCTTCCGGAAACCGCTCCAGGTGGCCGCGCCGTAGTAGCGCGTCCAGCCGCGCGCCACGAACTCTTCGCACTGGGCAAACGCGCGGGCGATGCGCTCATAGAAGGCATCTTCGCCGATGGCGGCAAGCTGCGATTCGGGATTGTGGAGATAGAAGACGTCGAGCGTCTCCACCTGCAAATTGGCGCGGCTGGCGGCGATCTGGTGTTCGAGAAACGCCGGGTGCATCGAATGCGAGTTGCCCACGATCTCGAGCGTCTGGGGCGGCAGGTTGGGAAGCGCGTTGGGAACGAGGAATCCCGCCTTGGTGCACACGGCGAACTCGTCGCGGGCGAGCAGTCCCTTCTCCGTCAATCGCGCCAGAGCGGCGCCGATGTTGCGTTCCGAACGCTGGTGGCGATAGTTGAGCGATGTGTCGAAGAAGTTGATGCCGCCGGAAATCGCCGCCGTCACGGCCGCTTCGTAGCCGCGATCGGTGGCCTCGTCCATCGCGCCGAGATAAGAGCCGAGGCCGAGCGTGGAGAGCGTGAGCCCTTCCACGTTGCGATAGAAGCCGTTCGCGCGCGCCTCCGGGAAGCGCTCCACAAACCGTGCCGTGCCTTCGGGGGTGGCGTAAGTTGGGGTGGGCATTAGTGCATGTAGAAGCTGATGCCTGCCGAGAATTCCGTTTGCCGCAACCAGCCCGATGCGCCCACGAGGTCGAAGGGTTTGCCGTTCATGTACTGCCGCGCGTCGAATCTCAGCAGCAGCGAGTCGGTGAGAATCACCTTGAGTCCGCCGCCATAGTTGAACCCGAACTTGTTGTCGCCGCCGCCGCTGGTGACCGAGGCCCCTGGTGGAACGTAGTTGGAGAAGTTCACGCCGCCGGTGGCGAACGGGCGCACGCGCGTGCCTTCCGGCGTGGCGTAGAGCACGTAGTTGAGCAGTCCCTGGTGAATGGCCATGCCGCCGCTATCCTGGCCGCCGATGGTCAACTTCGAACGGTTGTAGGCGTAGCCGAACTCGTATCCGGTGAAGCGTGTCGTGTTGAGAGTGGCGCGGAAGCTGAACCGCCAGCCGTCTTCCAGTTCCACGTCCGAGCGCGGGTCGCCCGCCGTGGCTCCGGGAATCGAACCGATGTTGCGCGAAGAGATGCGCGAAACGCCGCCTTGGCCGCCAACCTCAAAAACCTGCGCCGAGGCTGAGACGGCGATGAGTGCAAACAGGGCCGTGAGTCTCATTCATACCAGTACAACATGGATCTCGCCGGGACCGTGCACGCCGCGCACGAGAATCTGTTCGATATCGGCCGTGCGGCTGGGGCCAGTGATGAAGACCATCGAACTCGAACGGTCGCTTGGCACGGGAAGGAGCGTATAAAGTTCGTCGAGGCCGGTCAGCAGGCGGTCCAGCGGTACCAGCGCGATGTGCAGCGGAGGCAGCAAAGAGACCAAACGCGCCTCCTCGTGGGACGAGATCATCACCAGCGAGCCTGTATCGGAGAGCGCGAAGTCTGCCGAGCTGATGCCGGCGTCGAGCGTGGCGCACATCTCCCGCAGGGCTTCGCGATCGCTTCCGCCGGAGCGTACGTTGGCGATCGTGCTTACGCCGCATTCGGCGAGGAACGGCGCGTTGGAAGTCACCGCCGAACGTCCACCGAGCAGGCTTTCCACGTACGCGCGGGCGTCTTCGCGCGAGCCGGCGCGATAGACTTTGCCGTTCAGCTTCTCGAGCGCCGCGCGGAACTTTTCGATGCGCCTCTCGATGGGCACTTCGGGAATGTGCAGGCGTACGGGTGGGAGTCCCGCCGGCGCGCCCGAGGCGTTCGTGCGGCCGAGCGATGTGCGGATGCGGCCCAGGATCTCTTCGCGGGAGGCGGCCATTATGCGGCTCCTTTCGCGCGCTGGCGTTCCCGCCATAAGGCCCGAAAGCTGCGAGGGGCCGGAGGCGGTAGATCGCGCTTGCTCAGCCAGCCTTGAATCGGCGGCGCTTTCAGGAAGCCTGGAACCGAACGAAGCCATTTTCCGGGCGAGCCGGGAAACACCGAGGCCGCCATGACCGCGCCCATCTCATAGAGCTTGGGCCGCTGCATTACATACGAAAACACTCGAAACGCGAAGCGCTCCCAGCCGCCCGCGCCCTCGCGCCGTTTGGCGAGCGTGATGTCGGAGCGCAATTCCAGCAGCACTTTCGGGATGTCGATCTTCACCGGGCATACTTCCGCGCACGCCCGGCACAAGCTCGAGGCAAACGGCAGCCAAGGGTCTTTGGTGACACCGTGAAATTGGGGCGAGATGATCGCGCCGATGGGACCCGAATAGACCCACGGATAGTTGTGCCCGCCGATTTTGCGATACACCGGGCAGTGATTGAGGCATGCTCCGCAGCGGATGCAGTACAGCGACTGGCGTTTGTTCTGGTCGGCCAGCAGGCGTGTACGGCCGTTGTCGAGCAGCACCAGGTAGAACTCTTCGGGGCCGTCGATCTCGCCCGCCCGCCGCGGTCCGCTCAAGAACGACGTGTAGACGGTCAACGGCTGTCCGGTGGCGCTGCGGCCGAGCACTTTGAGAAACGTGGCCAGGTCCTGCGCGCGGGGAATCACCTTCTCGATGCCCGCCATGGCGATCTGAATACGCGGCGCCGAACTCGACAGCCGCGCGTTGCCTTCGTTTTCGACAATCACCGCCGCGCCCGAATCGGCGATCAGGAAGTTCGCCCCCGTGATGCCCATTTCCGCCGTCAGAAACTTCTCGCGCAGAACGCGCCGGGCGATCTGCGTCTGCTTCTCGGGTTCCTCCTCGCGCGGCACGTGCAGCGTTTCGGTGAAGAGATCGGCTACGTCGTAGCGCGTTTTGTGCAGGGCGGGGGCGACGATGTGATACGGCTTCTCGTGCGCCAACTGCAGAATGTACTCGCCCAGGTCGGTTTCGACGACGTCGATCTTCTCGCGTTCGAGATGCTCGTTCAGGTCGATCTCTTCGGTCGTCATCGACTTCGATTTGACGATCCGCTTGACGCCTTTCTCCTTGGAGAGGTTCAACACGAACTGCACGGCTTCGTTGGCGTCGCGGCACCAAATCACTTTGCCGCCGCGCGCGATGACGTTCTGTTCGAGTTGCTCCAGATAATAGTCGAGGTTGTCGATGGCGTGCTTCTTGAGGGCGTTGGCCTGCGTGCGCAGGCCTTGGAAATCGTCCACTTCCTCGGGCTCGATCGCGTGCGCGCGCTTCTCCATCAACCGCCCGGTGGACGAATAGATGGCCGCCTGCAGCCGCGCGTCGCCAACGGCTTTTTGAATGGCTTCGACAGGAATGGGGTTCATGTGGGCTTACCGGCTGGCGAGAACTTCGGCGAGATGGATCGTCTGAAGCGGCAGGGCCTGCCGCGAAATGACGCCCTGCAACTGCATCAGGCAACTGGAATCGATGGAGACAATGTGCGAGGCGCCCGTGCGCAAGATGCTGTCGATCTTGGTTTGCGCCATGCCGCCCGAGACGTCGGGGAACTTCACCGAAAACGTGCCGCCGAATCCGCAGCACTCTTCGGCCACATCCATCTCTTTCAGCGTGAGGCCGCGGACGCGCGAGAGCAGCTTGCGTGGACCTTCCTTCACGCCCAGTTCGCGCAACGCGTGGCAGGAGTCGTGATACGTGATCGTGTGCGGGAAGCTCGCGCCGACGTCCTCCACCTTGGCGACTTCGGTGAGAAATTTCGAAAACTCATAGACGCGGGACTCGACGGCATGCGCCCGTGCGAGCATCGCCGCATCGTCTTGAAACAGATCGGCGAAGTGGTGGCCGCACATCGACGTGCATGAGCCCGACGGCACGACGATGTAGTCGGCGCCTTCGAAGACGTCCATGAAGTGGCGCGCCACGCCGCGGGCCTCGTCCCAGAACCCGCTGTTGAACGCAGGTTGTCCGCAACAGGTTTGCGCTTCCGGAAAATCAATCTGGTAGCCGAGCCGTTCCAGGACATCGGCCATGGCAAGGCCGACCTTGGGAAACACCTGGTCGACGATGCAGGTGACAAAGAGAGAAACCCGCGACATGATGAACCCTGAAGTTTACCACCCCCTTCAGGGGCTTCCCGCGCCCATGCGCGAGAGGCAGTCCGCTGACGCGGGCACCGCGTCCGTCAGATCTTCGCCTTCGGGTAGCGCTTGCGCATCCATTGGACGAAGCTCGCCGGCGCCGGCATGGTCGACAGGCGGCTGTTGCGCACGAGCGACCATTCGGCGAACTGCGGCTGGGATTTGATCTCGGCCAGCGTCACCGGCGGTTCCAGCCGCGAAACGAAGCCAAAGTCGACCACCGCCAGTTTTTCGTTCTTGGGATCGGGCCGTGGCGCGGCGGTGACTTTCGCCAGGCCGACCACACACGACTCGCCGCCGCTATGGTAGAAAAACACGCGGTCGCCGACCTTCATCGATCGGATGGCCTGCAACGCTTGCGGATTCTTAACCCCGTCCCAAAGCGTCGTCTGATCCCTTTCCAGGTCTTTCAGCGCGTATACCTGAGGTTCGGATTTGGCTAAGAAATAGTTCACGTTTGCTCCGTCGATGCCCCGTTCGGACTATGGTACCCGGCTGTTAGTACTATCGTCCCAAGCGCCCGGCGCGGGATAGGACCAATTTCCAGAACCATTGTAGGGGATGGCGCGTCCTGCAAGTTGATATAAAATGGGCTTATTGCGGTCACTCGCGCCGGCTGGTGGAGCGGCCTGAACCCGAACAGCTTCTGACGGAGGGAGCACTATGTATCAGTTTTTACCCCGCACTTTGCGCGCGGCTTCGCGGGGCACGGTCCTATCCGGCACACGCCTCGGCGTCCTGGCAATGGCCTTGGTGTTCGTTGCCTTTCCGGCACTCGCACAACCGCCCAGCCAGACCAAGGATCAGGCTAAGGAACAGCAAGGCACCGTCCAAACGCCCAGCGATATGAGGCCGGAAGCGGCCCCGGAACTGGCCGGAGCGCTGGCCGACCCGAAATCGTTCAAGATTGGCCCCGAGGATATCATCGACGTCCTTGTCTGGAAAGAACGCGAGTTGAGCGGATCGTTTGTCGTCCGCCCCGACGGCAAGATCACGCTCAACCTGGTGGGCGAGGTTGCCATTGCAGGGATGACTCCGATGGAGGTGCAGCAGAAGCTCACCGCAGAGTTCGGCAAGGTTCTGAATTCACCCGTGGTCAGCGTGCAGATGAGAGCCATCCGCAGCTCCAAGTACTACATCACCGGAAACGTCAATCGAACCGGCATGTTCCCGCTGGTGGTCAAAACCACGGTGCTGGAGGCGATCACCCTGGCCGGCGGCCTCGGCGAGTGGGCCAACAAGAAAAACATCATCATCCTCCGCAACGGAAAAGACCGGATCAAGTTCAACTACTCGGATGTGATCAAAGGCAAGAAAGTCGAACAGAACATCGACTTGCAAAACGGAGATTTCATCATTGTCGAGTAAGTGCGGCGGCAAAATGGCGGCAGTCCCAACCATGCAGACTTTCTAGGAATCCAAATGCAACAAACAGTCGTTTCAAGCGAATATGGCGTGGGCAACGTTCCCCGCCGCGTCTACGATGTCGAAGACTACCTGAATATTATCCGCCGCAACTGGCAATGGATCGCGGGGCCCCTGCTGGCCGGCCTCACGATTGCCACCGTCGGCGCCTATTTCTGGCCCAACACGTTCGTTTCCACGGCGGCGATTCGCGTGGTGCCGCCGCAGGTGCCTGAGCGCCTCGTGCCCACCAACGTGAACGTGCAGATGGGCGAACGCGTTCGCACCATGGCGCAGACCATCCTCAGCCGCAACACGCTCACCAACATCATCACCACCTACGATCTGTACCGCAAAGACCGCGGCCGGTTCCCGATGGAAGACGTGATCGAGCACATGCGTAAGGATATCGGCATCGGCGGCATCCGCAACCTGGGCGGCCGCGACAACGGTTCCACGGCGTTCCAGATCAGCTTCTCTTACGAAAACCGCTATGTGGCGCAGAAAGTCACGCGCGACCTGATGTCGCGCTTCATCGACGAGAATATGCGCGAGCGCTCGCAGCAATCGCAGATGACCACCCAGTTTTTGCGCGAACAGCACGATGAAGCCAAGCGCGAATTGGAAGCCGTCGAGCAGAAGATTACGATTTTCCGCAGCACGAACCAGGGCCGCCTGCCCGAGCAGATGGACATGAATCTCGGCCAGATCAACGCGCTCGACCAGCGCATCCACACGTTGAACACCCCAATGAGCCGCGCCCACCAGGACCGAATGGGTCCCGAAGGCGAACTGCGCGCCTTTGGCCAGAAAAAGGCCACGCCGGGCGACAACCTCCCCCGCCCCCCCGGAACCCCCCCCCCCGCCGCGGGCCCCACGGCCGCCAATGCCGCTGACCCGACGCTGTCGCGCATGAACACCAACATCGCCCAGATGGAGGCGTCGCTGCAGCAGATGCTCGAGGTCCACAAAGAGAACTACCCTGACGTACCGCGCCTCCGCCAGCGCATTGCCGCCGCGCGGCGGGATCGCGACAGCTATGTCAATTCGACGCTCGCCCTGCCACCCTCGGCCGGCGGTTCGGCTTCCGACGCGCCGGCGGCCACCGCTTCGGCGCCCATGAAATCGCGCGAGATTGTCGAAATTGAAGCCGACCTCGAACGTCTCCGGGGACAGATTCGCGCCCGTGAACTGGAAGCCGAGCGCTACCTTCGTGAAATTGCCGAAACCGAGCAGAAACAGCGAG
>CAYUZM010000136.1:0-10116 GCA_964449665.1 uncultured Solibacteraceae bacterium | reverse complement strand
TCAACCCGTGCGGGTGCTCGGCTTGCGGCTGCAGCTTCATGAGATCGACGACATTGACCACACGGATCTTCAAACTGGGCAGGTGCTCACGCAAGATCGATACGGCAGCGAGAGTCTCTAGCGTCGGCACGTCACCGCAGCAGGCCATGACGACGTCCGGCGCAACACCTTGATCGTTGCTGGCCCATTCCCAGATGCCGATGCCTTGCGCGCAGTGCTTGACGGCGGCGTCCATCGTCAACCACTGCGGCGCCGGATGTTTGCCCGCGATCACCACATTCACATAGTGGCGGCTGCGAAGGCAGTGATCCATCACCGACAGCAGGCAATTGGCATCGGGCGGAAGGTAGACACGTACGACCGCGGCTTTCTTGTTGACGACGTGGTCGATGAAACCGGGATCCTGGTGTGTGAATCCATTGTGGTCCTGGCGCCAGACATGCGAGGCCAGTAGGTAGTTTAAGGAAGCGATCTTCCTGCGCCAAGGAAGATTTGAGGTAACCTTCAGCCATTTGGCGTGCTGGTTGAACATCGAATCGACGATGTGGATGAACGCCTCGTAGCAATTGAAAAGACCATGCCGCCCGGTCAGCAGGTAGCCTTCGAGCCAACCCTCGCATTGGTGCTCACTAAGCATTTCCATCACGCGGCCCGTGGGAGCGAGAAACTCGTCGTTCGGCTCGGTGGCGGCGTTCCATTGGCGCTGCGTCACTTCGAAAAGCGCTTCCAGACCGTTGGAGAGCGTTTCGTCCGGACCAAAGACGCGAAAGTTCCGCTGCTCGCTGTTTAGCTTCGCGATATCGCGCAGGAAGCGGCCGAGCACATGGGTGTCCCCGATGCCGCGCACTCCCGGCGTGGCAACCTCGGCTGCATAGTCGCGGTAGTCCGGCATTCGAAGGTCGCGAAGCAGCGCGCCACCGTTGGCGTGAGGATTCGCGCCCATGCGGCGGTCGCCCGTGGGTGCAAGCTCGGCCAGTTCCTGCTTCAGGCGGCCCTGCTCATCGAAAAGTTCCTCTGGCCGATAGCTCTTCAACCATTCTTCGAGGAGCTTGAGATGTTTGGGATTTGTAGCCGCGTCCTTGATCGGAACCTGATGCGAACGGAAGGTGCCTTCTACCTGCCGGCCATCCACCGTCTTCGGTCCCGTCCAACCCTTGGGTGAATTCAGAATGATCATCGGCCAGCGCGGTCGTATGGAGTTGCCGTGAGCGCGAGCATCTTGCTGGATCTGCCGGATCTGCTCTACCGCCATGTCGAGCGTGGCGGCCATGGCTTCATGCATCAGGCCGGGCTGATGACCCTCGACGAAATAGGGCGTCCATCCGTAACCGCGGAATAACTGCTGCAATTCCTCGCGGGTGATGCGGGCCAGGAGCGCGGGATTGGCGATTTTGTAGCCATTGAGATGGAGGATGGGCAACACCGCGCCGTCGGTCGCCGGATCGAGAAATTTGTTGGAATGCCACGCGGTGGCCAAGGGCCCGGTCTCGGCTTCGCCATCGCCGACGACGCAGGCAGCGATGAGGTCGGGATTGTCGAATACGGCTCCGAACGAATGGCTGAGCGAGTAGCCCAGTTCGCCACCCTCGTGGATGGAGCCAGGGCACTCCGGCGAAACGTGGCTGGGGATCCCTCCGGGAAACGAGAACTGCCTAAAGAGCTTCCGAAGCCCTGCATCGTCTTGGCTGACATCGGGATAGATTTCGCTGTAGGTGCCCTCGAGATAAGTGTTGCCAACGATCGCGGGACCGCCGTGCCCGGGACCGGAGACGTAGATCATGTTGAGGTCGTACTTCTTGATGACCCGGTTCAAGTGCGCGTAGATGAAGTTCTGCCCCGGCGTCGTGCCCCAATGCCCCAGCAGCATGTGTTTCACATCCGCCAGCGTGAGCGACCGCTTCAGGAGGGGATTGTCGTAGAGGTACATCTGGCCGACCGAGAGGTAGTTCGCGGCGCGCCAGTAGGCGTCGACTTTACTCAGCATATCCGCATTCATGGTTTTCTCCGCCGTTTTCATGTTATGCACTTAGGTCGCCTTTGCAATTTGGGCGCGACGCACAACCTTCACCATCTCCAGAACGAACAGGGGGATAGTTGCCACTAGCAAAAGCAGTAGGCAATCGGTGAGCGGCATATACGATGTCTTCAGGAAGCTGCCCAGTGTTGCGTTGTGTTGGCTCCACACTTGGACCACAAACGACAGGGCAACCACGATGATCAGGTTCAGGTTGGTAGAAAGTGGAATCCGCCAAACCGGCTTGATCTCGCTGCGGGCGCCGAAGGACCGTAGAAGCTCGGCGAAGACCAGCACTGTGAAGGCGGACGAGCGAGCGATTTCGACGGCGCCCTCCCGCAACGCGAGCAAGTAGACCGCGAACGCGACGCCTGCTGTGAGGAAGCCGGTGAAGAACATTGTGCGGAGAAAGCGTCGGTCCGTGATGCTCTCCGATCGGCCGCGCGGGGGGCTCTTCATCACGTCGGGATCGACTTGGTCCGTCGCCAGGCAAAGCGCGGGCAAGCCATCGGTGACCAGATTGATCCAAAGTAGGTGAATGGGCAGGAGGGGCGACGGGAGGCCCACGGCGACGCAGACCGTCATAAGCAGCAGTTCTCCGGTGTTTCCCGCCAGCAGGTATTGAAGAGTCTTGCGGATGTTGTTGTAGATGCCCCGGCCCTCTTCGACAGCCGCGACGATTGTGGCGAAGTTGTCATCGGTGATGATCATGTCCGCCACCTGCTTGGTGACTTCGGTTCCTGATCTCCCCATGGCGATACCGATGTCAGCGCCCTTGATGGCCGGGGCATCGTTGACGCCGTCGCCGGTCATGGCAACGACCGCGTCATTGGCTCTCAATGCGCGAATGATGCGCAGCTTGTGACCCGCGGTGACGCGGGCGTAAACGGAAATTTCGGGCGCGCTCCGCTGGAGCTGTTCATCGGACAGCTTGTCCAACTCCACCCCAGTAGTGGCTACGCCGCTGGATGCGATTCCGAGTTCTTGCGCGATGGCGGCGGCCGTATGAGGGTGGTCTCCGGTAATCATCACCACGCGGATCCCGGCGGCGCGGCACTCTGCGATGGCTTCCTTCGCCTCGGGCCGGGGTGGGTCATACATGCCCGTGAGACCGGCGAACACGAGTTCGCGCTCGACCGTGGCCGCCGTAAAGCCTGCCGGACCGGCAACGTTCAGGTCACGATAGGCCGAACCGAGCACACGCAGGGCCTGCTTGGCCATGGCGGAGGTTTGCGCAAGAATTCGCTCCCGGTCCTCTTCCGTCATAGGACGGATCCCCGTGCTGGTATAAATTTGGGTGCAGAGTTGTAGCACCCCGCCGGGCGCGCCGTTGATGAGCGCGCGGAGCTTTCCATCCGGCATCCGGCGGATCACCGCGCTCCGCTTGCGGTCTGAATCGAAGGGAATCTCCTGTTGCTTTGGCAGTTCCTTCTCGATGAGGTTTTTGTCGCCTCCGGCCTTGGCGCCGGCCACGAGTAAGGCGCCTTCGGTGGGATCGCCGACGGTTCTCCAAATCCCGTCCTCCTGGACGAGATGCGCATTGTTGCAGCCGAGGATGACGGTCGAAAGTTCGAGTAACGGCGCGAGGTGTGGCGAGTCCGCTTTCTTGCCCTCGAAGCGCACCTCCCCGTCCGGTCCGTAACCTTCGCCGGTCACCTCGTAGCGCTGGCCTGCGACGTAGAGAGCGCGAGCCGTCATCTCGCCGAAGGTCAAGGTGCCGGTCTTGTCGGTGCAGATGACGCTCGTCGATCCAAGCGTCTCGACGGCGGACAGTTTGCGCATAAGTGCACGGCGGCCAGCCATACGCCGAACGCCAAGCGAAAGCGCCACTGTGACCACTGCGGGCAGCCCTTCCGGCACGGCCGCCACGGCGAGGCTGATGGACGTCAGGAACAGTTCGAGAAGCGCGGTCCCGCGAAGCAGGCCGAGCCCGAACAGTAGTGACACGATGCCCAACGCGGTCCAAACCAGGATGCGCCCGAACGAGTCGAGCTTCCGCTGCAGCGGTGTATCCCGATCGGCGGGCGTATCTTCCATCAGTCCGGCGATTCGCCCCAACTCCGTCTTCATCGCGGTAGCCACAACCACGGCCCGTGCGTTTCCGGCAGCCACGCTGGTACCCAAGAAAACCATGTTGTCGCGGTCGCCGAGGGGGATTTCGCTTTCTTCCAAAGTTGCTGCCCGCTTCATGACCGCATCGGACTCGCCGGTCAGGGCTGACTCGATGCACTTAAACGAGGCCGTTTCGAGCAGCCGGGCGTCGGCTGCCACGAGGTCGCCCGCTTCGAGCGCGAGGATGTCGCCGATGACGATCCCCGAAGCGGGAATCAAAGTAACCTGGCCGTCGCGCCGCACCTTCGCCTGAGGCGCGGTCAACTTCTTGAGCGCCGCGATGGACTTCTCGGCGTTGAACTCCTGGTAGAAGCCGATGGCGGCATTGAGGACCACGATGGCGAGAATGGCGATGGCGTCCACGATGTCGCCCAGCACGCCAGCGAGAACCCCTGCCGAGATCAGAATCCAAATGATGATGCTCTTGAACTGACCGAGGAGAATCTGCAGCGGACCAATCCGCGTGCCCTCCTTCAGCTCGTTTGGGCCGTCAGCCGCGAGGCGCTGTGCCGCTTCTCGGGCAGACAGCCCGGTGGCTGATGAACCAAAGTGCGCCAGCACTTCTTCGGCAGACTGGCAATGCCAGGCTTCGCCCTGAGGCGTCTCCCTGGAATGCCCGGTGATAGGAAGTGGTTGGGTCATGTTGCGGAAGGATTCAGCCGCCAAATGGCAAAATTCAAAGCTGCCGCGAAGCTCACCCATGCCAGATACGGCAGCATCAAATATGCCGCCGCCCTCCTCACCGACCAGAATGACACGACTGTCGCCGCCAGCATCAACCAGAGGAGAGTGATCTCCGCGAATGCCAGCCCTACCCGGTGCATCCCAAAGAAGAGCGGCGTCCACAGCGCGTTGAGCAGCCATTGCAGAAGAAACAGGACGAGCGCCCGCCGCTGCGTTTTCCAACCACCTTCGCGCCAAACCAGCCAGGCAGCGACCGCCATCATCGCGTAGAGCAGCGTCCACACCGGGGCGAAGACCCACGCTGGCGGATTCCACTGCGGCTTGTTCAGACCGGTATACCAACCGTCGACAGAGACGAAGATGGCTGTACCGGATGCCGCGAAACATAGCGCCAGCCACCCGGCCAAGGCTAGAATCTGGTGGCCGGAAGATTTGGGGAATGACGCGCTAGAGATCATGAATCACCTTGGGTGGCAGGGCAGCTCGTAGAGCGTTCAGCACGGCTAGAATGTCGATCACTTCCTGTGTGATGGCGCCGCTCACCGGGCTGAGCTGACCGGCGGCGGCGAAGGCCATGCCGATGAGGCTAAGAGCCATCCCTCCGACGGCGCTCTGAAGCGCAATGGATCGCATCCTTCGACTGATGTGCATGAACTCGTCCACCTTCTTGAGGGAGTTGTCCATGATCACGACACCGGCCGCCTCCGCCGTCACGTCGCTGTTCTGTCCGATGGCCATGCCGACCGTGGCGGCCATCATGGCGGGAGCGTCGTTGATTCCGTCACCCACGTAGAGCGTCTTTGCGGCGGAGGTTTCCTTGCGGACGATCGCCAGTTTCTCTTCAGGACTCTTCTGAGCGTAGATCTCGGCGATGCCCACCTGTTCGGCGAGGTATCGCACTTCCGTCTCGCGGTCCCCCGAGACGATCATGACGCGCTCGAACTGGTGCTTCGGTCCCAAGTGGCGCACGAAGGAGCGGCTCTCCGCTCGCGGCGCATCGCGAAACCGAAAAGCGGCCGCATAGCGTTGGTCGATTGCTACAACGCATTCGAGTCCGCCGGCGGCCTCCGGAAGTTGATCGGCGCCATCGAGTTCCTGTGCAATGAGCTTGCCGCGGCTAGTAACTTGCAATTGGTGGCCGGAAACGGTCCCGCGCAGCCCCTGGCCGGGATGTTCGCTCACTTCGGCCGCCTCTGGGAGGTCCAGCGCATTCTCCTTAGCGGCCGCGAGGATTGCACGGGCCAGGGGGTGTTTGGAGTAGCGTTCCAGGCTCGCCACGAGGGTCAACACTTCCCGTTGCGCAAAGCCGGGCGCCATGATTTGCTCCGTCACCTTTGGCTCGCCGTAGGTAAGCGTCCCCGTCTTATCGAAGATCGCCGTCCGGCACCCGGCGATCTGTTCGAGCACGGCGGGACTCTTGACGATGATCGCGCGGTGAGCGCAAAGGGAGATCGAGCCGATGATGGTGATGGGAATGGCGAGGAGCAGGGGGCATGGCGTGGCGATGACCAGTACAGCGAGGAAACGAATGGATTCCCCGCTAAGCAACCAAGCCAGAAGGGCCACGCCCAGCGCCACAGGAGTGTAGATGGCGCCTAGTTGATCGCCCAACCGCTGCAGTTGCGGCCGCTTTGCCTCGGATTCGCGCATGACTTCCATGATTTTTGCGTAGCGCGAATCGGCGACGAGCTGGGTAGTGCGAGCGGTCAGAGCCGATTCGCCATTCACGGCGCCCGAGATCACCGCAGAGCCGCTGGTTTTGGTGATCTGGAAAGGCTCGCCCGTGAGGTAGGACTCATCCATTACGCCGTGGCCGTCGACGACCACGCCGTCGGCCGGACAAATCTCATGCGGATAGATCACGAGGGTGTCACCCACGGCAATCTCCGCCAGCGCCACATCCGATATATCCGCCGCTCGTTTCCGGTGAGCGATCGAAGGCATCCTTTTTGCGAGCGCAGCCAGCACGGAGGAGGCGCTGCGCAAGGCGTAACTCTCCAGCGCCTCCCCTCCGGAGAGCATCAGGACGATGATGGAGCCGGCCAGGTATTCGCCCAACGCGACGGAAGTAACGACGGAAATGCCACCCAGAAGATCGGACCCAAATTCGCGCTTCCACAACTTCCGAAGCAGGTCATAAAGAAGGGGACTGCCACCGAGGATGAGTGTGGCGAGCAAGGGAATCCGAAACGTGGAGGGCGCGGCGTGAAACACGAAGCGAAGCAGCACATGCAGGAGAATGGCCGCAAGGGAAAGCGCCGCGATGATCGTGGTCCTGTGGCGCGAGAGATAGGGCAGCAGTGCCTGAGCTGTCCGTGGCTTGACGCTCGCCTCCAGGGCATCGACGACAGCAGGTTCTAAGGTGGCTTTCGTCATTTTGATGGCCACCCTGACGAGCTAGCTCCGCCTAGCCGGAGTGAGCGGCATACCGAGCGGGCGATCATCAGTTCTTCATCCGTGTGTATGACCCGAACCGTGACCTGGCTACCATCCTTCGAAATGACTTCCTCCGACTTGGAATTGCGTGCCTTGTGTAGTTCGATGTCGAGACAGTTCAGTCCTTCGCAGATCCAGGCACGGACGGGTTGAGCATTCTCTCCGATACCTCCGGCGAAGACGAGCGCGTCCAATCCCCCCAGTGCGGCGGCGAAGGAGCCGATCCATTTTTTCGCCTGATAGCAAAACAGCGCGACCGCATCCGCGGCGTGAACGTCACCGGCCTCTTCTGTGAGTAAGTCCCGCATATCGGAGCTGATGCCGGAAACTCCGAGCAGTCCGGATTCGTGATTCACCATCCGCTGAAAGCGTGCCGCGGTCATACGCTCGGCGCGAGCTAGATAGTAAATCAGTCCGGGATCCAGGTCGCCTGTGCGGGTGCTCATCAACAGTCCCGCTGTGGGCGTGAAGCCCATACTGGTATCGACGCTCTTGCCACCTCGCACGGCGGCGAGGCTGGCGCCGCTACCGAGATGGGCTAGGATCACCCGGCCCCGGGCGGCGGCCGGATCAAGACGGCCAAGTTCCTCCATCAAGTAGGCGTAGGACAGCCCATGAAAGCCGTAGCGTTCGACGCCCTTTGACGCGTATCGCCGCGGGATGGGAAGCATCTTAGCCAACCGTGGCATACCGTGGTGAAATGCAGTGTCAAAACACGCAACTTGGGGCAGTTTCGGATGCCGCTTGCGAATCGCCTCCATCAATCTGATCTCGCGGGGGAGGTGATCTGGGGCATACGGAGTGATGCGGTGCAGCTCAGCGAGAAGCTTGGGAGTGATCCGCTCAGGCTCGGAATGCTGCATGCCGTGTACCAAACGATGTCCGGCAGCCTTCACTGAGGCGAATACCGGCTGCGCCGCAAGCCAGTCCAGGAGAAAATCGACGGCGGCGCGATGATTGGAGATGGTAAGCCTGCAGACCACGGGCTCTCCGGCCTGACAGTGGGCGGTCAAATTCGTGCCGCTCAAACCGATGCGGTCGACCTTCCCGGCAAGCCTTCGGCGCGGCGGTTCGCCCACCTCATAGATCGCGAACCGGATGCTCGAGGAGCCGCCGTTGATCGTCAGGACGGAGGGTGACACAGATATGGGCAACTTCCGGGGTGTTTATCTGTACATGATCCGCAATGCTCCTTGGCGTCCGCGAATTGCGCGCATCGATGGAGCCTACGAAAATGCGGCCACCGCCGCGCTGGCCTTGTCACCCGGACGAGGATACACATGCGTTACCTTGAGCATGCTGAGGCCCACTCTTCAAATAGAGGCAAACAATCGGTCGGGCGTGAGGGTAGAAGAGGCTTCAACGGTCGGCAGAATGCGCCACAGAAGCCATATTCCAATGTCGCACCAGTTCCACACAGCCCTGCCGCGCTAAAGGTATCCAACCGACCATCCCGGACGGTCGCATTACCCTCCTAAAGCCCTCCTCTACTGCCGGTCAGTAGGGCTTTCCCGCATAGATCGCACTTACACGGAGCCGCGCCGTTCGCCAGCGTTAGGTGAATTGCAGTTGCCGGCCCCGGGGTTCGCATGCCAAATCGGCAGGCAGCCTATGCACGACTAGGTACCGATGCGGCATCCAATCTCCAAAACTGCCGCGTCCGCTACAAACGCCAGCGACTTCCTTCTTGTCTCCTTATCGAAAATGTCTCGACGATCCGCGCCACGGCTCCACCTGGTATTTTGGGCCGAGACACTTTCGATCAAGACTCACGACCATCCGGAAACAATCGGAGGCCCATGTCACCGACCCATATACTCAGGTGCAGGAGTCTCTTTTGACTTGGCGCGATTTTCAGGACCCGAATAATCCGGAGTTGGATGTTGTGGCGGAGAGGTACCATCTCCACCCGCTCCATATTGAAGACTGCCGCCATGGGGATCAACGGGCCAAAGTCGAAGACGGTCCCGACTACATCTTTGTGGTGATGAAGCCGGTCCACATCACTGCGTCAGGCGAATTGGAAATTACGGACCTCGACCTGTTTCTAGGATCAGACTACCTGATTACCGTTCAGGAGGGCGCTTGCCCGGGCATACGGGCGCACATCGACCAATTGAAAGCCAGCCAGAATCACTCGCACGCGGCCCAGCTGTTTTACAAAGTGATGGACGGCGCCGTAGATTCGTACACGCCCGCACTGGATTGGTACGATGAGGCAATCGACGAGCTTGAGGATCTGGTTCTGGCAAAGCCGTCGCCTACGACGCTGCAACGAATTCTTGAGACCAAGCGCGGCTTGATTGAGCTGCGGCGAGTCTTGACCAACACTCGCGACGTGGCCGCCCACCTGCAGCGGCTGGACACCGAATTGATCCCGCGCGATTTGGGGCCGTTTCTGCGTGACTTATACGATCATTTGGCACGCAACCTTGATCGCGTTGAAATGCAGCGTGATCTTCTGACCGGGGCCATGGATATCTACCTATCGAGTGTTGCGAATCGCACGAATCAGGTGATGAAGGTGCTGACCGTGTTGGGAACTATCGCGCTTCCCGCCATCGGCATCTCCAGTTTTTTCGGGATGAATCAGGACGACCTGCCGTGGATCCATTCGCCCTATGGAACAGAAATAGCGCTCGGGCTGATGGGTCTGGCGACAGGGGGTCTGCTGATCATATTGAAAAATTGGCGAAATTATTTCCAAACTGTGTCACTGAGACAGGCACAAAAAATGGAAAGATAAAGCGTGCAATTGATTTTGACCAATTGCGTCAAGAGCTATCTACATCAATTGTTGATGGTCAGCAAGAACGATATCAGTTGACTTGGCCAGGAAATCGTCACGCTTTATTGACTGCAAAGCCCCC
>CAYUZM010000135.1:0-10195 GCA_964449665.1 uncultured Solibacteraceae bacterium | reverse complement strand
GCCATAGTGGAGAAGATTGACGGAATCGGCACAAGAAAAATACTTTACACTTCGCGCCAGCCGCCCGGCGCGCCCTACTCTTTCACCCGCAGCACCGTAATTGCGCTCGCCTGGCCCGCTCCGCGATACACCCGCTGTGTCGCCTTCTGGAAATCGGCGTCCTTCGCCAGCGAAATGTCCATGTACTTTTGCGGGTTCCGGTCGATCAGCGGAAACCACGTGCTCTGCACCTGCACCATCAGCCGGTGCTCGCGCCGGAACACATGGTTCACATCCGGTAACTCGAATTCGATCTTCGCCACCTGCCCCGGCACAAACGGAGCGGGCTTGTCGAAGCCGTTGCGGAACCGCCCACGGAACGGCTCGCCGCGTACCATCATCTGGAAGCCGCCCATCTTCTTCTCCGTCGGGTTGGGCTCCAGGTCGGGATAATCGTCCGGCAGAACGTCGATCACCTTCACAATGAAGTCCGCATCCGTGCCCGTCGTCGACACATGCAGTGATACCTTGATCGGACCGCTCACCAGCATGTCCTCGGTCAGCGGTTCCGTCTGGTACACCAGCACGTCGGTGCGCCGCCCGGCATGCCGCTGGTCGCCCACCATGTACTCGCGCGTCATGCCGATCGATTCGTAATCGTTCGTCGGCACGGGCTTCGACGGATCGCTGATGTACTCATCGAACGCGCCCGCCGCGCCCGTGGAGCCCGCCGCGCCCGTGGCGCCCGCCTGCGCCGTCGCCAACTTCCCGCCCTCGCGCAGATAGAACGTCACCGCTTGCGCCTCCTTCGGCGGCCACGTCTGGTACTCCTTCCACTGGTTCGTGCCCGTCTCAAACACATACGCCTCGGGCAGCCTTGGGTCGGCCGCGCCCTTCAGGTGGTGCTCAAAAAACGGGAACTCGATCTTCTCCCGGTAAAACAGGCTCGTCTTCGCGTTGAACCGCGCATACCCCAGCTTCTCGCCGTCGTCGTTCGACCATTGCCCGTGATACCAAGGCCCCATCACCAGCATGTTCTGCGCCTTGGCCCCGTTCTTCTCGGCCGCCTCGTACACGCGCAGCGGCCCGAACAGATCCTCGGCGTCATACCACCCGCCCACCGTCATCATCGCCGTTTGAATGCTCTTCAAATGCGGACGCGTGTTGCGCGCCTGCCACCACTCGTCATACGAGGCGTGCTTCATCATGTCGTTCCAGAAGACCGACGCGTTCTTGAAGTACTTCTCGTTGGCGTTCGCCAGTGGACCCATGCGCAGGAAAAAGTCGTAGCCGCTCGTCGTCCGATGCTCGAATCGCGGCAGCGCGAACTTCGTCGGCTCGTGCCCGCCCGGCTTGTCGATTTTGATCAGAAAGTTGAAGGCGTGCGGCAGAAACAGCGCGCCGTTGTGATGGAAGTCGTCGCCCTGCCACATGTCCGTCACCGGCGCCTGCGGCGAAGCGGCCTTCAATGCCGGATGCCGGCTCAACACGCCATGCACCGTGTAGAAGCCCGGATAGCTGATGCCCCACATCCCCACCCGCCCGTTGTGGCCCTTCACATTTTTGAGCAGCCACTCGATCGTGTCGTAGGTATCGCTCGACTCGTCGAACTCCTTCGCACTCTTGTTCGGGTTGTGCGGCCGGATGTGGACGAACTCGCCTTCGCTCATCCAACGCCCGCGCACATCCTGGTACACAAAGATGTACCCCGACTTCCCGAACGCCTCCGACGGCCCCAGCCCCGTGCGGTACTTGTCCACGCCATAGGGCGCCAGCGAATACGGCGTGCGCGTGAGCAGAATCGGATAAGTCTTCGAAGTGTCCTTCGGCGTGTACACGGCCGTGAAGAGCTTCGTGCCGTCCCGCGCCGGAATCTGAAACTCATGCTTCGTGTAGTGGGCCTTGACGTAATCAACGCCCTGTCCACAAAGGACGGCGGGAATCAGGAGGGCAATCAGGCGAGACGCAGCGCGCATTGCATTACTGTAGCAAGCGGTCCAGCGCCTTACGGTCATGCCATCGCCCGCCCTGCATCACGCCCACGATACGGCGTGTGTTCGTGATGTCCTTCATCGGATTGGCGTCGAGCAGAACAAGGTCGGCGACCTGCCCCGGCGCGAGAATCCCTCCCAGCCGCTTCTGCATTCCGAAGAACGCCGCCGGTTCGCTTGTGGCCGCGCGCAGCGCATCCATCGGGTCCAGTTCCGCATCCTGCACCAGCGTCCGCAGGCCTTCGTGCAGGCTCACGCCGGGCTCGATGAAGGCGACCCCCAAATCGGTGCCGGCCAGAATCGGAACGCGCGCCAGATTCATTTCGCGCACCTCGCGGACAATCAGCGGCGCAAGTTTCGACGCCGCGTCTGCCGGTATCTCCCGCTTCTCCTCCACCTGCTCGGCCCAATCGCGGAACAAGTAGTCCGAAATAAACCGGGGCCGCCGCAGCATCCGCCGCTTGGCCTCGTCGTAGGGAATGAGCAGCGAGCCGTCGAGATTCACCAGCGTCGTGGACAGCCGCAGTCCCGAGCGCTTCATCTTCTGGTACAGCGCCATGCGCGCGGCGAAGTCCCCTTCCTCGTTGGGAGGAAACATCAGCCCATGTTCAACGGAACCAAGCCCGCTCTTGAACAGCACCTCCGGCTTTGCCAGCGGATGCGCCGCGAACGGCAGTCCCAGCTTGCGCGCCTCGTCAACCGCCGCCAGAAACGCCGCCTCGTTGGGCGCCGTGCGCATCTTGATCAAATCGACGCCCGCGCGCTGTAGCGTCCGCACCGCCTCGCGCGCCTCGGCCTCATCGGCCACCGGCATGCGGATCCGCGCCACCGGTTCCACGCCGCCTTCGCGCAGCATCCGCTCAATCCGCGTCCGGTCTTCCAGAATTCGCCCCGAGGTCTTGATCCGCGGCCCCGCCCGCTTGCCCGCTTCAATCTCCCGCCGCCACCCCAACACCTCTTCGTGATCGCTCCCCAGGTCGCGCACCGACGTCACGCCATGCGCGAGGAACACCGGCAAAACACCCGCGCCCGCCTTCGTTAAATGAACGTGGCTGTCCCACAATCCGGGAATGAGGAATTTGCCCTTGCCGTCGATCACCCGCGCGCCCCGTGCACCCCGCGCGCCCCGTGCACCCCGCGCGCCCCGTGCACCCGGAGGCGCCTTCCCGCGGCTGACATCCGCGATCACCCCATCGCGAATCACCACCGTGTGGCCTTCCAGCACCGCGCGGTAGAAAGGATCAATGACGGTTACGTCCTGTATGGCGACGACAGCCAACAGCGCGCCCGCCAGCGGTCCCATTGCGACCTAGCCGCCGGCCTGTTTACCGCACTTCTTCTGCAGCGCCTCCAGAAGCTTCGCCTTCATCGGCTCCGGCACTTCCTTCGGCTCCATGCCCTTGTACACCTGAAGTGTCTTCTTGGTTGTGTCGTACACCACCCAACAGTTCGCACAGTTGGTGATGTGCTCCTTCACCTGGGCCTTCGTCTCTTCATCGGCCGTCTCGTCCAGATAGTCGTTTAACCACCCTAAGAAGTCTTTACAGGTAAGCAAAGGCGTCGTCTCCCTTCCCGCGACGAAAGTACTTCGTCAGCTTTTCCCGTAACTGCAGGCGTGCCCGCAGCAGGCGGCTCTTAACGGCCGGCACCGAGATGCTCAGCGATTCCGCTGTCTCTTCGGTGGAAAGCTCTTCCACATCCCGCAGGACAAACACAGTCCTGTAGATGGGCTCTAATGATTCGATGGCCTCATCGAGAATCCGTCGCATTTCTTCTTGCGAATAGGTGCGTTCCGGCGTCTCATCCCACACGGCAATCTCGCGCACCAGGTCGTCGGTTTCGCCCTGAACCGGTTCGTCCAGTGAGACCTCCTTGCCGGTTTTCCGCTTCCGGAGCTTCATCAGCGCCTGGTTCACGGTAATCCGTACCAGCCACGTGTAGAACTTGGAATTGCCCGCAAACGTGCCTATGTGCGAGTAAGCATTGAGGAAACTCTCCTGCAGCACGTCCTCGGCGTCTTCCTCGTTGCCGGTGATGTGCCGGGCCAGGCGCAGGATCTTCCGGTCATGCCGCCCAACCAGTTCCGTGAAGGCGTCCAGATTGCCCGCCTGCGTCTGCGCCACCAGGGCCGCATCGTCCATTTCAGACAGCGGCAAGGCGGATGCAGCGGGCGGAGGGGGTCCCGAAGTAGCCATGGAAGCTTTCAGGGTAGCACCTAACCCCGCGGCGATTGACGCAAACGTGCCCGGCTAACTGATCGGTAATGACCGGACGCGAAGGTGGCCGTGCCGGAAGGAAACGACGCAACCACCCAGCAGGTCCTGCTGCACGGCCGCCAGGTTGGTCAGTAGGCGGTGCGCATAGTGCTGAGCCTCAGTCAGGTCCGGTTCCCGGAACAGGATGAACGATGGTTTCGGCCACTGCCGCAGAGCCAGCAAGGTCGCGAAATCCGAATCCGCGGAGACGATGATCCGGTCTTCGCGATGTGCGAACTCGAGAATCCATCCGTCGTCGGAGTGCTGCCGGTTCAGTTCCCGCAAATGAACTGCGTCGTGGCCCGCTTCTCGGAGAAGCTTCGCCAGCTTGGGCGGCAGCGCATTGTCGATGAGAAACCTCACGCCGGTTGTGCCAACGGAACTTCGCGTTCCATTGCCGATGCCGCCGCAAACCGCAACGCCTCCCGGATATCCTCAGGCTCCAAGTCGGGATACTCGTCCACGATTTGCGCCTCGGTGAGGCCTGCCGCCAGCATGCGAAGTACGGTCGCCACCGGAATCCGGATTCCTCGAATGCACGGCACGCCACCCATCTGGTCCGGGCTGACGGTAATACGCGGAAATGCCTGGATGGCTGCCATCACGCTTCCGATTATGACACCAACGTGCCCCGATAGCGCGACGTGGAGTAACTTCGGATATTCTGGTCGCGTAAGACGGCATCAAGCGGTGCATGAAGATCGCGATTAATCCAAAGCGTGCTTCCCGACGAGGCTGGATGGTCTCTTCTTTCCTGAATCAATCCGCTTCGCCTCCCAAATGACAAGCCTTCGGATAGGGCTTGCTGTTCGATCCCGCATGCGCGCAGTTGTGCGGAGCGTAGCTCCCCAAAATTCAACAAATGCCGCAGAATCCTTTTTGCGCCAATACTGAGGCCAGAAATTAGCTCCTCAACGTGGTGTTTTCTAGCCGTTTCAAGTGGGTCAATTGCTGATGCGGATCTCACTTCCTGGATATCAGCAACAAGTCTTTGCTCCCGTTGCGCAGCTTCGTCAATCTCCTCTTGTCTCCTACGATCTAACGCCACAGGAGCGCGGATTAGAAGATTCCACGTGTAATGAACTGCGTAAGTCGCTGCGTAGCTGAGGATAACCGTCAGCCCCATCACGAGCGCTCTGGTCATGGGTTGAAGATCAAGCCACCACTGAGTGACGAGCGCTAGGATTGAAGGCGCGGCCCTCTTGGGCGACCATACTTGCGTGGCCTCGCTGGCCCATCGGCGGGCGCGGGGCCAGTAGGGAAGCATTCGTGTGATTCTATCAATCTTCCTACAGCTTTAGCGGACCACAGGTTCGCCCTCCCGCACCCCCATGCTACGCTAAAAAAGTACCCCTAAATCCATGTCCAGCATCACCGTTACCCTGCCGGATGGCAGTCAGCAGTCCCATCCCGCCGGCATTTCCCCGCTCGAAATCGCCCGCGCCATCAGCCCCCGCCTGGCAGACGACGCCGTCGTCGCCGAAGTGAATGGAGAGCTCCGCGACCTCACCCGTCCGCTCACCGAAGACGCCGCGCTGAAGATCCTCACCTCCAAGAATCCCGAAGCCCTCGAGGTCTACCGCCACTCCACCGCCCACCTCCTGGCCGCGGCCGTCCTCGAACTCTTCCCCGAAACCCAGCTCGGCATCGGCCCGCCCATCGAGTCGGGCTTCTACTACGACTTCGACCGCCCCACTCCCTTCACCCCCGACGACCTCGAAAAGATCGAGAAGAAGATGTGGGAGATCCAGGCCCGCGACCTCCCCTACGAGCGCATCTGGACCAAAAAGGACGACGGCCTCAACAAGTACAAAGACGCCTGGATGAAGTGCGAGCTCATCACCGAGCGCGCCGGCGACGAGTTCAGCGAATACACCCTCGGCCCCGCGTTCATCGACTTTTGCCGCGGTCCGCACGTCCCCTCCACCAAGCGCATCAAGGCCTTCAAGCTCCTCTCCATCGCCGGCGCTTATTGGAAAGGCAACGAAAAGAACAAGCAGCTCCAGCGCATCTACGGCACCGCGTTCTTCTCGCCAAAGGACCTTGACGCCTACCTCAAGCAGCTCGAAGAAGCGAAGAAGCGCGACCACCGCAAGCTCGGCGCCGAACTCGAGCTCTACATGATCGACGAGCTCGCCGGCCCCGGCCTCATCTTCTTCCTGCCCAAAGGCGCAACCGTGCGCCGCGTGCTCGAAGACTGGATGCGCAACGCCTACGTCGACCGCGGCTACGACCTCGTCTTCACGCCCCACGTCGCGCGCCTCGATCTCTGGAAGACCTCCGGCCACGCCAATTTTTACGGCGAGAACATGTTCAAACCGATGGAGCTGGACGATGCCGAATACCAGCTCAAGCCGATGAACTGCCCCGGCCATATCCTCATCTACAAGTCCAAGCCGCGCAGCTACCGCGACCTGCCCGTGCGCCTCGGCGAACTCGGCACCGTCTACCGCTACGAACGCTCCGGCACCATGCACGGCTTGCTCCGCGTGCGCGGCTTCACGCAGGACGACGCCCACATCTTCTGCACGCCCGACCAGATCGAAAACGAAGTCGTCGCCTGCCTTGAATTCGCGCGCGACGTGCTCCACACCTTCGGTTTCGATAAGTACGAAGCCGAACTCAGCACCTGGGACGGCGGCGTGTCCGGCAAATACGACGGCGCCCCCGAACTGTGGGAACTCGCCGAAAAGTCCCTCCGCAGCGCCACCGATCGCTTGGGCTGGAACGCCAAGTTCATGCCCGACGAAGCAGCCTTTTACGGTCCGAAGATCGACGTCAAACTCGTCGATGCCATCGGCCGCAAATGGCAGCTCTCCACCGTGCAGTTCGACTTCACGCTCCCCCGCCGCTTCGGTCTCGAATTCACGGGCGAGGACAACAGGAAGCACCAGCCGCTCATGGTTCACCGCGCGCTGTTCGGCTCGGTCGAGCGCTTCTTCGGCATCCTCGTCGAGCACTACGCCGGAGCTTTTCCCGTGTGGCTCGCCCCCGTGCAGGCCACCTTGCTGCCCATCTCGGACCGCCACGCGCCCTTTGCCCGCAAGGTCATGCAGGAACTGAAGGCCGCCGGCATGCGCGTCACCATCGATGAGCGTAGCGAGAAGGTCAACATGAAGATCCGCGACGCGCAGATGGACAAGATCCCCTTCATGCTCGTCGTCGGCGACAAGGAAGTCGAATCCGGCCAGGTCTCCGTGCGCAACCGTAAACACGGCGACCTGGGCGCGAAACCCGTGTCGCAGTTCATCGCCGAAACGATGAAGCTCATCGTCGAACGCACGCCGTTCGAATAGCACCGTGCTGCACATGGTGGCCGAATGGATCGTGCTGGCGCTCGTCGCCGGGGCCGCGGTCTATTGCGTGCTCACGATGGTCGCCGTGCGCAGTTACCTGCGCCAGCCCGAAGCGCGCCTGCGCGGCGTTGTGCCGGTCTCCATTCTGAAGCCGCTTTATGGCGCGGAGCCCAATCTCGAAGCGCTGCTGCGCACGTTCTTCGAGCAGCAGTACCCCAACTACGAGATCCTCTTCGCGGTGCGCCAGGAGTCCGATGCCGCTGTTCCCCTCGTCGAGCGCCTCTGCGCGGAGTATCCTCACGTGCCTGCGCGCCTGCTCACTGTGGGCGAGCCCGAATGGCCCAACGCCAAAGTCTGGAGCCTCGACCGCATGACCGCCGAGGCACGCTTCGACCTGCTCGCCATGTGCGACTCCGACATCGCCGTGCGCCCCGACTTCGTACGCCGCCTCGCGGCCGAGTTCGAAAACCCCGGCCTTGCGCTCACCACCTGCCCTTATCGCGCCGTGCCGGGCGGCAGCATCTGGTCCACGCTCGAGGCTATCGGCGCGAACACGGAGTTCCTCTCCGGCGTCCTGGTCGCCCGCCTGCTCGAAGGGATGCGCTTTGCCGTCGGGCCCACCATCGTCGCGCGCAAACAGGCGATCGCGGCTATCGGCGGCTGGCAGCGCGTGCGCGAATACCTCGCCGAAGATTTCGTGCTCGGCCAGTTCGCCGCTGGCGCGGGCTTGGGTGTGGGTCTATCGCGCTACGTGGTGGACCATCACATTGGCGGCGCGCCGCGGAGCGGTTACGAAGCGATGCGCCAAAACCTCGCCCACCGTCTCCGCTGGTGCCGCTCTACACGCCGCTCGCGCCCCGCCGGATACGCCGGTCAACTCTTCACTAACCCCACGCCGCTCATCCTCTTCCTGCTCGCCGTGCAGCCCGCCTGGTGGCCTGTCTGCGCGGGGGCGGCCTTTCTGCGCGCCCTCGCCGCATGGGCCACCGCCGGCCCCGTGCTCCATGATCCGCTGACCGCCCGCCGCTGGTTCCTCGTGCCTCTGCAAGACCTGCTCAGCTTCGCTTTCTGGTGCGCCGGCTTCTTCGGCAACACAATTCACTGGCGTGGGCGACAATATAAATTACACCCTGATGGCCGTTTCTCTCCGACCTCTCTTTAGTCTTTTCCTCCTTCCCGCATTGATGGCGGAGGAGCCTGTCCGCAAGGACACCGTCGTCGTCACCGGCGCCTACCAGCCCGTTCCGCTTGACGATGCCGACCGCAGCGTGCGCGCGCTCGAAGTGCGCGGCGAGCAGTCCCTTGTGTCGAACACCGTCGTCGACTTCCTCAACCTCGACTCGTCGGTCGACCTACGCCAGCGCGGCCAGAGCAACATTCAAACCGACGTCTCCATTCGCGGCTCCACGTTCGGCCAAACCCTGATTCTGCTGAACGGCATGCGCTTGAACGACGTCCAAAGCGGCCACCACAACCTCGATATTCCCGTTGCTCTCGATGCCGTCGAGCGCGTGGAAGTCCTCAAGGGTTCCGGCTCCACGCTGTACGGCTCCGATGCCGTGGGCGGCGTCGTGAACCTCATCACCAAGCCGCCGGAAGTGAGTGAATTCCGTCTTCGCGGCGCGGTGGGCAACTTCGGTTCCAACCAACAGCGCGCCAGCGGCGCATGGGTGGGCTCCAAGTTCAGCCAGCAATTTTCCGCCTATCGCGACTTCTCCACCGGCTTCATCCCGAATCGCGATTTCCGCAGCCTCGCGCTCTCGTCCACGACAGGAATCGACACGTCGCTGGGCCGCACGGAATTCGTGCTCGGCCACGCCGACAAGCCCTTCGGCGCGGAGCAGTTCTACGGCAACTACAATTCATGGGAACGCACCAAGACCTGGTACGGTTCGCTCCATCAAACCTTCGCCAAGCGCACCGAAGCGAACTTGAGCTTCCGCCGCCACACCGACCTCTTCGTTCTCTACCGCGACCGCCCCGAGGTGTTCACCAATCGCCATGCCGCCGAAAGCTGGCAGGCCAACGTGCGCCGCCATGAGGAGATCGGCTCGAACGCACGCTTCCACTACGGCGGCGAGGTCCTCCACGACGCTATTGAGAGCAACAATCTCGGTAACCATACGCGCGCTCGCGGGGCGGCCTACGCGGCATTCGACATGCGCGCGCTGAGCCGTTTCTCCTTCACCCTCGGTGTGCGCGACGAACTGTACGGTTCGGCCAATCACCAGGTGAGCCCCACGGCCGCCGCCGGCGTCTGGCTCACCCCGCGACTGAAACTCCGCGCCAGCCTCAGCCGCGCCTTCCGCGTGCCCACCTTCACCGACCTCTACTATCACGACCCCGCCAACGTCGGCTCGCCCGACCTGCGTCCCGAGCGCGCCTGGAGCGGCGAAGCCGGGCTCGACTGGAACCTTGGCGGCAACGTGCGCGGCGAGATCACCTACTTCCGCCGCCACGAACGCGACGGCATCGACTACGTGCGCCGCTCGCTCACCGACATCTGGCGCGCCACCAACTTCCAGAGCCTGCGCTTCCAAGGTGTCGAAGCCGGAGTCTCCATTCGCGCCATACGCTCACAACCCTTCGCCTTCCGCTACACCGGCCTGCACGCCGCCCAGGACCCGCTCGCCGGGCCGGCCCCCAAGTATGCGCTCACCTCACGACTCGAGCC
>CAYUZM010000134.1:0-10200 GCA_964449665.1 uncultured Solibacteraceae bacterium | reverse complement strand
CGGCGCGACTGCAGAATCGCCGCGTCCAGCGGGTTGGCAAGCCCTGTTTGCAGCGCGGCGTTGAGCACGGCGGCTTCGAGCACTTCTTCCGAGTTCCGCCCGTCGCAATCGTATGCGCCTTCCACGCGCACGACACCTTCGGTCAACGTGCCGGTCTTGTCCGTACACAGAATCTCCATGGCGCCCAGGTTCTCGATGGCGTTCAGATGACGCACCAGCACGCCCTTGCCGGCCATCGCCTGCGCGCCGCGCGCAAGATTGACGCTAAGAATCGCCGGCAACAACTCGGGGCTCAACCCGACCGCAAGCGCGATTGCGAACAGCAGCGTCTCTCCCGCGGGCCGGCCTGCCAGCATGTGTACGGCGAACACGACAAGCGCCATTGCGAGCATGGCGATCGTCAGCAGATAGCCGAACCGCCGGATGCCGCGATCGAAATCCGTCTCCGGAGGCCGTAGTTCCAGGCGTTGCGCGATGCTTCCGAATTGCGTCGCTTGTCCCGTTTTCACCACCACACATCGCGCCGTGCCGCTGCGCACGTTCGAGCCGAGGTACAGGCAGTTGGCGCGCGCGCCCAGTGGAGTGGCGGCGGGCAGCGGTCCGGGCCGCTTCTCCACGGGGAAACTCTCGCCCGTGATGGCCGCTTCACTGGCGAAGCAACTCTCGGCCTCCAACACCGCGGCGTCGGCGGGAACAATGCTTCCGGCCGAAAGCAGCACAACATCGCCCGGCACAAGCTCTTCCAGCGGAAGGTCGCGGGCCATCCCATCGCGCATCGCCCCCGTGTGAATGCGGATACGGGCCCGCAAGGCCTGCGCCGCGTTTTGCGCGCCGGATTCGCGCACATAGCCGATCGCCGCGCTGGCGGCGACAATCGCCATCACAATTGACGCATCCACCCATTCACCGGTCAACGCCGAAGCGCCCGCCGCGAATAGAAGCAGCAGAATAAGCGGGCTGCGCAACTGGTTCCACAGAAGCTGAACGCGCGTGAGCGCGCGCGATTCCCGCAGCGCGTTGCGGCCATACTGTTCCAGTCGCCGCGCGGCCTCTTCGCTCGTTAGGCCCGCTTGCGAGGAACCCAGCTCGCGCAGCAGCGTTTCCGTGTCGAGTGTCCAGTAGGAGCCGAGTGGCATGGAATGCGCCCGCCCGGGGCGCGAACAGTCAGTGCCGGTGCGCGGCGCTGTCCTTCAGATGGGTCACCGAACCCGCTGCCCGATGGAACCGCGCGGCATCGTGCAACCGCGCTGCGCGTTCGGCCTCGGACTTCACGCGGCCAATGGCGATCCACCGGATGAGCACAATCCCCGGCGAGAAGAACGCCCAGTAGCGGCGAAACTTGGCGCGCGCCCACTCGCCCGTCGCGCACGCACGCGTCTCCGTGCTGTACGTCGACTTCCCCGCCCCGGCCGGGTCCACGCGCAGCGTCCAGACGATCTTTACAAATCCCGGCTGGCAAAAATCGGCGAAGAGCTCCGGTGGCAGCGCGTGAAACACAACCTTCTTCTCCCACGGCTGTGTCACCGCGCCCATCACAATCTCGCGCCCCGGTATCTCCAGCAGCACGCCCCACCCCATCGACTTCGCTTCCTCCACAATCCCCTGGCGCCTGGGTATGCCTTGCTCTTGGTCCGCCCCCACGGCCCACTCGCGCACGTGGATGATGGCGCGAATCGGCCAGGAGTCGAAGAGGCTTACCCCGCATGCCGCCTCGAATGTCACCGCCAGCGGCGCGGCCACCTCCGTGTGATGGCGCTCACGCACCTCGTACCAGGGCAGGAATCGGTCAAGCAATGCATCGTCCGAGCCGTCCCCATGGCCCACACCGCGCCGTCCGTAGCTCCGCCAACCGGCGATGACCAGCGCCGCGTACCCGGCAAGCGCCATTCCGAACGCAACCAGCACCCACATGGCCATGGAAAAATTATCTGCCCCGTTTTGCATATCGGTGTTCAACCGGCGGCTCGGCTGCGTGCGGCGCTAGTACCGAAGGATGGCCGCCAGCGGCTGCTTCTCCGGGAGGCTCTGCGCGGGTAGCATGAAGACTTCCCCCCCGGCGCGCAGCGTCTCCACGATGGCCGCGTTGACCAGATCTTCTTCATCGGCGCGAACGCGATCCAGGTCCGGCTCCATTGGACCCGCCAACTCCGTGCCGGCGCGCGCGCAGAGCTGATGAACCCGGCCCCGCGCGGCGGCGCGTAGCACTTCGGAGGCATCGGTCGCCACGCGCCGCCGGTCGCGCATCTCTTTCAATTCGGCGAGAACCGCTTCGCCGCGCCGGATATAGTCCGCCTGCACGGCCTCGCGCGCACGTTCGCCAATCTCGCCCGGCGTCAGGAACTCAATGCTTCCCGGCTCGCCGCTCAGCACCTGTTCGCCATCGTCCACGGCGCGCTGATAGGCCGCAATCTCCTCCCGCACACCCATCAACACCAGCGGACGCCCGGCGAGCGCCGGCTGCATTCCGCGATGCACGATCTCGAAAAAGTCGTGCAAGTACGAGTCTTCCTTATCGCGGTCCGATGTCGTGCCGAAGTGAACCAGGCTCGAATTGCCCTTCGTCGAACCGTATGTCGAACGGCTCTCCAACGCACGCGCCGGATGGCTCGGCTTTCCCGCCGCTTCTAGATTCTCCGGTACACCTTCGGGCAGCGCAAGCTCTTTGCATTCGCCTGGAGGGCACACGTAGAGCCGCAGCCGGTTCGTGTTCAATCCCAGCACCAACGGGTCGGCCGCCGTGAACGCGGCGGCGGCAAAGGGAGCCAGTAGCGGATGGCTGGCGATGGTCACCTGCTCCATCGACGTATGCGTGCGGTAGCACGCGGCGAACCCAGGCATGCGGAAAATCGCCCAACCGGGCCCACCCAATTCCAGCGCCGGATCGCGGCTGATCTCTTCAAGCCGCGCCAGCAGAGTCTCGGCGTAAAACGCCAATTTGCCTCCCGCCAGAAGACGCGCCGCATTCCGGAGTTGGGCACGCAAGACATTGCGTTGCGAGCCCTCCGGCGCGCCGGGATGCCGGTCAGGAATCACCATCGTGATGCAAGGCCCAGTCCGGCCTGCCAACATCCGGAGCGCCTCGGAATCTAACTGGCTTGCCGTTGTTGTGAGTGTGGGAGACATGGCACCCACTCACAAGCACGGCGAATGCCACGGCGAGAACGCGCGGCGCGTGGCGTGCACAAAGCATGGCGAGGGATCACGTCTATCGTCTGGGGCAAACACCGCACCGGAACACGCCTCGCGGCCTCGCGCAGCTGCTTACGCTTTGTACCGAACCTGCTGATCGCTGCCCTGCCCAGCAGCGGCGTCCTCACGGCTTATTCTCTTGAGGAGTTGCTCGTCGCTGGTAGCGTCTGCGCCTCGTCCCCATCCTGGCAACCCCACTCCCAATCGCAATTCTCCGTGGGAGCTTCAGCCGAAGCTGCGGCTTGAAAAACGGGCCCCAGCCACCCACGGCCTTTGGTTTGAACAAAGAACAGCTCGAGGCAATCGTGGAGATGACCCGTCGCGAAATTCGACAGCGCGCAGAGTGGCGCCGTGGAGAAAATCCACCAGCTCCCATTCGCCGCCGCACCACGATCGTTGTGGATGACGGACTTGCTATCGCAACCACGATGCTCGCCGTCATCCGCGCGCTCTGTGCCGGCCGAGCGCCCCGGATCGCCGCCGCCATTCGTTTCGCGCGCCCCGTCCGCTCGCCGCTCGCGGCAACAAGAAGCCGCAACCTCATCTGCATGGCCCAGTGCAGTCCCCGCATTTTCGCCTGCACATCGGAGGGAGACTGGCCACAAGTGGGCGGTGTCGAAGTACCCGCCGCGTTGTCGCGCTCGAACCTCTCCTTCGATGTTCTGTTGACGGCCCCGCACGCTTCCTCTATGTGCGCCAGCACAGCCACTACCGCCTGCGTGACCTTGCGCTGTTTGAGCGAAATCGCGCATTCCACACGACCATACGCGGCCTATGGATTACTGGCACTCGGCATGCTCCTTCTTTAATGAAAGGGAGAGCGTACCGTGAAAACCACACTCAGCATTATCAAGGCCGACATCGGCTCCATCGGTGGACACATCGCGCCATCGGTGCATCTGGAACAAACGGTCTCCTCCAGCGTCGCCGCGCACGCCAACGGACTGCTCTGCGACCGCTACATCAGCCACACCGGCGACGATATCGCCATCCTCATGGCGCACCACCAGGGCTGCGGCAACGAAGCGATTCATAAAATGGCCTGGAACGCCTTCCGCGACGGCGCCACCGTTGCGCGCGAAGACGGACTCTACGGTGCGGGCCAGGACCTCCTTGTCGATTCCTTCTCCGGCAACGTAAAGGGCATGGGCCCGGCCGTTGCCGAAATGGAGTTCGACGAACGGCCAAACGAACCGTTCCTCTTCTTCGCCGCCGACAAGACCGATCCCGGCGCCTTCAATCTTCCGCTCTATCTCGCCTTCGCCGACCCGATGAATACGCCCGGCCTCATCCTGGCGCCCAAGATGTCGAAAGGCTTCCGCTTCGTGATCATGGACGTGGCATGCACCACGGGCGACCGCACGATCGAGCTGAACGCGCCCGAAGAGCTGTACGATCTCGCCGCGCTGCTCCGCGATCCGGAGCGCTATGTCGTCGAGTCGGTTTGGTCGCGCGCCTCCGGCGAACAGGCCGTGGCGGTAGCGACGTCGCGCCTGCATAACATCGCCGGCAAATACACGGGCAAGGACGACCCCGTCATGCTCGTGCGCGTACAGATGAACTTCCCGGCGGCGGGTGAGATCCTGGCGCCCTACGCCATCGGGCACTTCGTCGCCGGCGGCATGCGCGGCTCGCATCAGATGCCGCTCATGCCCGTTCCGCTTAACACCGGCACAAGCTACTTCGACGGACCGCCGCTGGTCTCCTGTGCCGGCTTCTGCGTGCACAATGGCAGGTTCACCGAACCCGTCGACGCCTTCGCGCATCCCTTCTGGGACACCGTGCGCGCGCACGTCGCGGACAAGTCCATGGAGATGCGCCGCCAGGGATTCTTTGGCGCGGCGATGGTGCCCATGGCGGAGCTCGAATACACCGGCATCGTCGACAAGCTCAAAGTGCTCGACCAACGTTTCACCATGCGCGGCGAGGCCCTACCGAAGGGCGAGGCCCTACCGAAGGGCGAGGCCCTACCGAAGGGCGAGGCCATGCCGAAACGCGAGATGAGCGCCGTTTGATGGTGCGCTCTGGTTGCGAGGAGCCGCATGTTCGAGGCGACAATTGACGGCCGCGTGGCCCGTTTCGAGGACGGCACGACCATCCTCGACGCGGCGCGCGCGAACGGCGTGGAGATTCCCTCGCTGTGCCACGATCCGCGATTGAAGCCTTGCGGCAGTTGCCGGTTGTGCCTGGTCGAGGTGTTGGGAATCGATCGGCCGGTGGCGTCGTGCCTCACTCCTCTTGCCGCCGGCATGGCCGTGCGCACAGCCACGCCCGCGCTCGAACGCTACCGCCGGACAATGCTCCAGTTGCTCGCCGCCAGTTACCCGGCCGAAGCCGCGGCAAATGAGCCGGACAGGCCGTTACATCGCTGGTTGCAGCACTATGGCATCGTTCCGGCGGGAACCTCGCCGGCGCGCAACGCCGCCGATCCTCATCCCTACCTGCGCGTGGATATGTCGCGCTGCATCGATTGCTACCGTTGCGTGCGCATCTGCGACGAGGTGCAGGGACAGTCGGTGTGGCACGTTCACAACCGCGGCAGCGAGACGCGCATCGTGGCCGGCAAGGACGTGCCGCTCGGTCTTAGCCATTGCGTGAGTTGCGGCGCCTGCGCCGATACGTGCCCAACGGGTGCGATCTCAGACAGGCAATCGCCCCCTTCCACACTTCCGCTTTCCTCCGTTCGCACAACGTGCCCTTATTGCGGAGTCGGTTGCGAGATGGATGCAATCGTTTCCGGCGGGCGCCTCTGCTCGGTCAAGCCGGCAGTCGACGGCCCAGCCGCCAAGGGCCACCTTTGCGTCAAAGGGCGCTATGCGTTCGAGTATGTCTACGCTCCTGGCCGCGTTCTCCATCCCATGATCCGCACCGGCGGCGATTGGCATAAGGTGAGCTGGCAAGAGGCTGCCGGCTTTGCGGCGGAGCGGCTGAAGCGCGTTCGCGAGCGCTATGGTCCGGATGCGATCGGAATTCTCGGCTCGGCGCGCGCGACCAATGAAGAAAATTACGTGGCGCAGAAGTTCGCCCGCGTGGTAATCGGCACCAACAACGTCGATTGCTGCGCCCGCGTCTGCCATGCGCCGACGGCCGCGGCCATGAGCGCCATGCTCGGAACCGGCGCCGCCACCAACTCGTACGACGACATCGAACGGGCCGGAACAATTCTTGTCTATGGCGCGAACCCCATGGAGAATCATCCGGTCGTCGGCGCGCGCATCAAACAGGCGGCGCTGCGCGGCACGCCGCTGATCGTCGTCGATCCGCGCCGCACCGAACTGGCGGAATGCGCAACCTTGCATCTTCGGATTCGTCCGGGAACCGACGTGGCCCTGCTCAACGCCATGGCGAATGTAATCGTAAGCGAAGGTCTCGCCGATAACGAATTTCTCGATGCGCGCGCGGAAGGCTGGGACGAGTTCCAACCGTTCATCCGCGAGTGGCCACCCGAGCGTGCGGCCTCCTTTTGCGGGATCGCCGCGCGGGAGATTCGCGCCGCCGCGCGTCTCTACGCGGAGGGCAAGCCTGCGATGAGCTTTCACGGCCTGGGCCTCACCGAACACACGCAGGGAACGGAAGGCGTCATGTGCCTGGTCAATCTCGCTCTGCTGACGGGCAACCTCGGCAAACCCGGCGCGGGCGTCAATCCCCTGCGCGGCCAAAACAACGTGCAAGGCGCGGCGCACATGGGCTGCGAACCGGAGCATCTCACCGGCTATCAGACTCTCGACGCCGGACGCGCGTTGTTCGAGCGCGTGTGGCAGACGCCTCTTCCCACCGCGCCGGGAAAGAATCTGCTGGAGATGATCGACGCAGCCGGCGGCGGCCGTCTGCACGCGCTCTGGACCATCGGCTACGACATTCTCCAGACCAACGCCAACTCCTGGCAAACGCTGCGCGCGCTCTCGGCAATCGATCTCGTCATCGTGCAGGACATGTTCCTCAATGAATCCGCGCACGCCGCGGGCTCCGTCTTCTTCCCCGCCGCATCCTCCTACGAAAAGGACGGCACGTTCATGAACGCGGAGCGGCGCGTGCAGCCGGTGCGCGCGGCCATCGCCGCAAGAGGTGAATCGCGCCCCGACTGGGCCATCGTCTGCGCCGTCGCCGCCGCCATGGGACATCCGGCTGGGTTCGAATTCAACAGCGCGGAGGAGATCTGGAACGAGATTCGCTCTCTCTGGCCGGCCGGCGCGGGCATCACCTACCCGCGGCTCGAACACGGCGGACTGCAATGGCCATGCCCCGGCGAGAATCACCCCGGCACGCCGCTGCTTCACGCCGGGCGCTTCGCCGCGGGACCGCGCGCAACGCTGCGGCGCGTCGAGTGGCGCCCCACGCCTGAGGTGACCGATGCCGCGTTCCCGCTGCGCCTCATCACCGGCCGCGCGCTCTACCAGTTCAACTGCGGAACCATGACCTCGCGGACCCGCAACGGTTCTTGGCGTGACACCGATACCCTCGACATCTGCGCTGCCGACGCCGCACGATACGGCCTGTCCAATGGGCAGACTGTACGAGTGGTCAGCCGCTACGGAAGCGCGGAGCTGCCCGTGCGCGTCACCGGCACGGTCGCGCCCGGCGAACTGTTCGCCACCTTCCATTCGCCGCGCGTCTTCCTGAATGCCGTCACGGGCCCCCACCGCGACGGCATCACGCTCACTCCCGAATACAAGATCACGGCCGTTCGCCTGGAACGCGTCTGAGTTCGCCTCCCGTCAGCGCACGCTGGTGATCGTCGGGCCTGGCTCCAGCCGCCGCAGGAAGACGTCCCGCACCGTGGTCTGTCCACTCGCCACCATGACATGCGCAAGCCAAACCGAATCGTGCCGCGGCGCGCGCACCCACATCGAATACCGGCCCTGCCGCAAGCCGCTCAGCAGGTATCGGCCGTTCTGATCGGTGCCCGCCTGCGCCTGCGCGCCGCTGATCAGATTGCGGGCCTCCACCGACGCGTTCACGACCGGCCCCGCCTCGTCCACCACCGTGCCCGCGATCGAGCCGGTGTCGAACTGCATGGCCAGGGGCACGGAGCCGATGAGCAGAAGGATCAGCGCCAAAAACACGTACCTGATTCCGCGAGGCATAATCGCCATCCTTTCTCACTCCACCGTTTTGCGCGCAGTTTACGTGCCATTCTCCAGCCATCTGGTTTGGTAGGCCGCATGCAACTTACACGGGTATGATCGAGGTCCATCGCTACGGCATGAAACTGCTCGTGCTGGCGCTTGACTACGACGGCACCATCGCCAAGGACGACGTGCTGGACGCCGGCGTACGGAAAGCGATCGCCGAAGTGCGCGGGCGCAATATCACCGTGATCCTCGTCACCGGCCGCATCCTCGACGATCTGCGCCAGGTAGCCGGAGACTTGCACTTCGCCGACGTCATAGTGGCCGAAAACGGAGCCGTCATCCACTTCCCCGCGAGCGGCTACTCCTCCACCCTGGCCCCTCCCCCGCCGGCAAACCTGGTCCAGGAACTGCGCCTGGCCGGGCTCGATTGCAAAGCCGGCCAATCGATCGTCGATGCTTCCAGCGCCGATGCCCCCCGCCTGCTCTCCATCCTTCAGAAGCTGGAACTGCCGCTCGTGCTCGCGTTTAATCGCGGGCGCGTGATGATTCTTCCCCAGGCGATCAGCAAGGCGACCGGCCTGGCGCGCGCGCTCAGCATCCTGCGCTTGTCCGAACACAACGCCGTGGCCATCGGCGACGCCGAAAACGACCACGAACTGCTGCGCGCCTGTGAGGCGGGCGTTGCCGTCGGATGGGGTAGCCCGGCGCTGAAATCGGCAGCCGATCACGTGCTCGAAGGCACCGGTCCGCACGCGGTTGCGGCGTTTCTTCGCACCCTCGCCGAAGGCGCCACCGTTCCCACCTCCCCTCGAACCCGCCGCCGCTTGTTATTGGGCCACATCGACGACGGCCGCCCGCTCTCGCTCGCCGTGCGCGGGCGCAATCTCTTGATCGCAGGCGATCCGAAGTCGGGCAAATCGTGGGTCACCGGCCTGCTGTGCGAACAACTCATTCTGCTCGGCTACAGCTTGTGCATCCTCGATCCGGAGGGCGATTACACGTCGCTCGAAGCCCTGCCCGGGGTCGTCGTCTTCGGAGGCGCCGATCCGCTCCCCAAGCCGCGCGACCTTTTGCGCGCCCTCCGCCACGCCGACGTCAGCGTCGTCATCGATCTCTCGCGCACCCCCCATCCGGAAAAACTCGACTACTGCCGCCGCATCCTCCCCTCGCTCGCAATCCTGCGGCGCCACACCGGCCTCCCCCATCGCATGATCGTCGACGAAGCCCACTACTTTTTGCACGACGCCGCCCTGCGAGAGTCGCTCGACCTCGAGCGCGGCGGCTACACCTTCGTCACCTATCGCGCCTCAAAGCTCGACCGCACCGTACTCGACGCTAGCCAGGCCGTCATCGTCACTCGCGAATCGGATCCCCGTGAAGTGGCCGCCCTCTATTCGCTCTGCAGCTCCTGCGCCAGCCAGATGACCGTCGGCCAATGGGTGCACCTGATGGAGAACCTGGCCATCGGTGAGGCCGTGGCGCTCCCGGTAACCGCCGAGGCCGAAGGCGAAGTGCGGCGCATCCGGCTCGCGCCCCGGCTCACTCCACATGTGCGCCACGTCGCCAAGTATCTCGACGTTCCCGTCCCGGAGCGCAATGCCTTCTATTTCGCCCGCAACGGAACACCCTCTGTGGCCGTCGCGCGCACGCTCCGGCAGTTCGTAGAGGTGCTGGAGCGCACACCCGAAGCCGATCTGCGAGGCCACCTCGTGCGCAACGACTTCTCCCGCTGGATCGCGAATGTGTTTGGCGACTACCCGCTCGCTCAAACCGTGGCCGCCGTCGAAGACGAATACCGGCGCGGCGTCGCGCCTTCGGCGATCGTCACCATCGCGCAAAGCATTCGCGCGCGATACGAGTTCATCGACCCCCTGCCGGAACAGGTCTCGAAAGCCGTCGCGAGTTAAACGCTCACTTCTCTTGCAGCGTCTCGATGTAG
>CAYUZM010000133.1:0-10218 GCA_964449665.1 uncultured Solibacteraceae bacterium | reverse complement strand
AGTTCCTCAGCCACGACCGTTCGCGCGGGTTTGCCATCGAGTATCCGGTGAAATCGGACCAACTGCTGAAAGCCGTCGACCGAGCGTTGCATTTGTCGCGGCCGTCGATTGAGGAAAGACTGGTCCTTTTTCTGCCGGCAAAGGCGGGCAGCGGGGCGAGCACGGTGCTGTTGCATACTGCAGCGGCGCTGGCGACGCAGTTGAAGAAGCGCGTGCTGGTGCTGGAGTCGGATCTGCGGTCGGGGGTGCTGTCGGTGATGTTGAACGCCGAGGTGCCGCACGGGCTGGCCAAGGCGTTGGAGAATGTGCGTGACATCGACCTGCTGACGCTGAACCAGATCATTCAGCGCGACGAGGGCGTGGACTGGCTGTTCGCCACGCCGGAGAAGGAATCGCCGCTGCCGGAGTGGCTGGACTATTTCCTGCTGCTCGACAAGGTGCGAGGCTACTACGATTATGTGCTGGCCGATCTGCCGGAGGTGGTGAATTTCGCCACACGCGAACTGGTGCGGCGGGCACGGATGGTGTGCATTGTGACGACGCCCGAGGTGTTGCCGCTGCGGCTGGCCAAGCAGCGCTGCGCGGAGTTGGAGCGCTGGGGCGTGAGTAAGGACCGTACGGTGGTACTGGTGAACCGGTGGCACAACGTGGATCTTTCGCCCGGCGATCTTTCCGAGCATCTTGGCCGGCCGATTGCGCAAGTGTTTCCGAACGACTACAAGACGCTGCGGGCGGCGGTGTTGAACGGGAAGCCGGCGCCGCCCGGTTCCGAGTTCGCGCGCGCGGCCACATCGTTTGCCGAACAGTTGACCGGGCAGAAGGCGCCGGAGATTCCGCGCCCCACGGGACTGCGCAGTCTGCTCAAATTCTGATATGGCCACATGTGGACTGCTGGAGTACGGCGACGCGCCGCCCGAGGTGCGCGCCGTTTATGACGACATCCTCGAAACGAGGCAGACGGACTACATCAACAACTTCTGGAAGGCGCTGGCGCACGACCCGCCGCTGCTGAAGCGGACGTGGGAGAGCGTGAAGGCGGTGATGGCGCCGGGCGCGCTCGATCCGTTGGTGAAAGAGTTGCTGTACGTGGCCATCAGCGCGACCAACCAATGCGGGTATTGCATCGCCTCGCACACGGCGGGCGCGCGCAAGGCGGGCATGAGCGACGCGATGTTCGCCGAGGTGATGGCAGTCGTGGGAATGGCGAACGAGACGAACCGGCTGGCGAGCGGGTATCAGGTGGAGATCGACGAGCGGTTCCGCCGCTAGGGGCCGCTAGCCGCGGGGCCCACGCAACCCTTGCGCGACCGCTAGCCGCGGGGCAGCCGCGCCCCGGGCGCGAGAAGGAACTGTGGGTGGGGGGAGTCCGATGGCATGGGTGTGCGGTGGGGACTTTGGAGTTGAAGAGCCTGCGGGCGCGGAGCACGGGCGGGCGATGGGAGGGAGCGTGGGGCGGCGCGAGCGGGACGTTACTTCTTGAAGAGATTGTCGAAGGCGGCGCGGGCGTCGGAGGGTGTGCGGGGGGCTTGCGAAGATACGCCTTGCGAGGCGGCGGCTCCGGAGGAAGTAACTTCGCGCGCGACGGTGACGCGCGAGTTGAACAGTTCGCACTCATTGCTCGTATCTTTGGGCGAAATACGAACGGGCACCGGCTTCAAGCATTGGAAGCGCGTGGAAGGTTCGAAGTGCGCGCACTGCTTGCAGCAGTGAAGGTCGGAGTTGCATTTGGGACACGCGCCTTTGAAATCGACTCCCTGGGGGAGCGTAGTGGCGCAATTCCAACAACGGGCCGCCGTAACCGACTGCACCATGCGCGGAAGGCGCGGGCCGGTGACGTCGATTGGGGGGCGCGGGCCTTGCGGGCGTGGACGGTCGTCGCGTCCGCGAAAGCCTTGGTTTTGGTCCCGGTCGCTATCCATGTAGCCGTGGGACTTATACTTACGATCGCTGTCCATGGAAGGTGAAATTCTCCTTCGAACTCATAACTGGAAACTGGCATGCCACGATTTCAAACTGACGAGGGATGCGGGCTTTCAGTGGGCAGGCTTTACAGAAACCGGCGATTCCTCCGAACTACCTGTTTCTCTACTACCTACTTACCACGGTCTGCGGGCCGAGTCCAGTGAATTGTCAATGTTGTCAGTGGGGTCGGATCAGGAAGCCCGATGGCAGTGGGGAGAACGTCTCCCGCCGCTACCCAAACCATCGGCCGTGACCTGTCTTTATTGTAGACGACCGGCCCACTTTTTTGTTCCACCGGATTTTGGCACAGGTCAACCCCACTTCATCAGCGGATGGCAGGGGCGCATCAAAGGATCTTCGGAGTGGTTCGGCATCAGGCGAACGGACATGCCGAGGCGGCCGGTGTGGCCCGGCAGGAACTCGCGCGTAAAGACGGTTGCGCCGCCGGCCTCGCCGTTGGGCGTGAGTTGCACGACGGTGGTCTCTTCGAGGAAGCCTTCGACGCCGATGCGGCCGACGACGGCTTCGACACGGACATCGTCCGGGGTAAGTCCGCCGAGGTCGATGACGGCGCGGACGGTGAGCGCGTGCCCGTTGACGGCGGGGTTATCCAGGCGCGGGCCGACGTCGACGATGCGCACGCGGTCCCACATCGACCGGACGCGCTGCATCCACCTGGTATGTTCCTGCACGGGACGGAACGATTCGGCGCTGGCGTTGCGGAAGCTCTGGTGCGCCGGCCGATAGAGTTCGGAATCGTACTCGGCGATCATGCGCTGGCAGTTGAAGCGCGGGGTGATATTGGCGATGCACTGCTTGACGCGGCGCATCCACTCTTCTGGCGCGCCGCGGTCGCGGTCGCGGTAGTAGAGAGGGATGATCTCGTTATCGAGCATCGAGTACATGGCGCTGGCGTGGATGTCGTCCTGGTCTTCGAAGTACTCTTCGCGGTCGCCGATGGCCCAGCCGCCGGAGACCTCATAGGCTTCGTCGTACCAGCCGTCGAGCACGCTGAGGTTGAGCACGCCGTTCAGGGACGCCTTCATACCGGAGGTGCCGCAGGCCTCTTCGCCGCGCTTGGGGGTGTTGAGCCAGAGGTCGACGCCCTGCACGAGTTCGCGGCCCACCTGGATGGAATAGTCTTCGACGAAGACGAGGCGGCGGGAAATCTCGGGATCGCGCGACATCTGCCAGATCTCGCGGATGAAGTTCTTGCCCGGCATTTCCTTGGGGTGGGCCTTACCGGCGAAGATCAACTGCACGGGCATGTCGGGGTTGGTGAGGATCTTCTTCAACCGCGCCATGTCGCGGAACAGCAGGGTAGCGCGCTTATAGGTGGCAAAGCGGCGCGAGAAGCCGATGGTGAAGGTATCGGGATCGAGCACCTCGGCGAGGCGGCGGATTTCGGCGGTGGAAGCCTTGCGGGCAACGGCGGACTGTTGCACGCGCTCGCGGACGAACTGCACGACGCGGCGTTTGCGGCGGCGGCGGGTTTCCCACAGCTCGGCTTCGGGGATGTCCCAGACGAGGTCCCACACGCGGTTATCTTTGTAGCGGTCGAGCCAGTCGGGCTGCAGGTACTGGTCGTAGAGCGCGGCGAGGTCGCCGTTGAGCCAGGTGGGCAGATGGACGCCGTTGGTGACCGAGGTAATGGGCACCTCCCAGGTGGGCAGCTGCGGCCACATATCCTGGAACATCTCCTGCGCGACGACGCGGTGGAGGCGGCTGACGGCATTGCGCCAGGCCGAGCAGTGGATGGCGCAGACGGCCATGCTGAAGCGCTCGTTCTGATCGTTGGAATCCCGGCGGCCGAGGGCGAGAATCTGGCCGAAGGAGAGGCCGCCTTTCTCGCAGTACTCGCTGAAGTAGTCGTAGAGCATGCCGGGCTCGAAGTAGTCGAAGCCGGCGGGCACGGCGGTGTGCGTGGTGAAGATGTTGTTCTGGCGGGCGGCGTCGAGGGCCTCTTCGAAGGTGAGTCCCTTTTCGCTCATGAGCAAGCGGATGCGTTCCACGGCGAGGAAGGCAGAGTGTCCTTCATTCATGTGGAAGACGGTGGGTTCGAGACCAAGGGCCTTGAGCGTGCGCAGGCCGCCGATGCCGAGTACGATCTCCTGGCGCATGCGGCTGTGGATGTCGCCGCCGTAAAGCTGGTCGGTGATGTCGCGGTATTCGTGGCCTTCGTTTTCGGGAATGTTGGTATCGAGCAGGTAGAGGGTGACGCGGCCGACATTCATCTGCCACACCTTGACGTAGCAGGTGCGGCCGGGGAGATCGACGCTGATCATAAGGTCGCGGCCGTCTTTGCCGCGCACGGGCAGCACGGGCAGCATGTAGAAGTCGTTGATCGGGTAGCGCTCCTGTTGCCAGCCGTCGGGGTTCAGAACCTGGCGCAGGTAGCCCTTTTGATAGAGCAGGCCGACGGCGACGAGGGGGAGTTCCTGGTCGCTGGCGGCTTTGAGGTGGTCGCCGGCGAGCAGGCCAAGGCCGCCGGAGTAGGTGGGCATGCAATCGACGAGGCCGAACTCCATGCAGAAGTACGCGATGAGGCGTTCCTGCGAGGTAGCCGAGGGGCGGTCCATGTAGGCGTCGAAGCGTTCGCAGGCGCGGCGGAAGAGAGCGATGTAGCGGGGATCGGCGGCGGCCTTTTCAATGGCGGCGGGAGTGAGTTGGCTCAGCATGAGCACGGGGTTGTGCCCGCTGGCGCGCCAGAGTTGGGGGTCGAGGCGGCGGAATACGGCGCGGATGTTGTGATCCCAGCTCCACAACAGGTTGTAGGCCAGTTCCGTCATACGGCTGAGCGACGGAGGAAGCGAGGGCCGTACGAGGAACTCGAGTTGAGGCTTGACTTGAAATCGCATGGAAAGAAAAAGGCACTCCCTTGACTTGATTCCTACGGGGACGGCGGTGGACACCGCCGGAACGTTTTAAGGGTAGCAGAATCGGGCGCGGGGATTGGACGCGGGAGTGGGTGGGCATGCGTGCAGGATTGGGCGGGGATGCGCCTGGGAGAGGGTGGGCATGCGTGCAGGAGTGGGCAGGGATGCGCCTGGGAGTAGGTGGGCACGCGCGTGGGAGAGGGTGGGGACCGGTGCGGGGGCGGGCGCGGGGACGTGCGGGTGTTCATAATGAAAGCTGTGGCGCCGGTCCTGTTTGCGGTTGCTCTTGCGCTTGCCTCGGAGGGCATAGCCGCCGAGACGACGCGTCCTCGCGTGGAGCCGCCGCCAGTGACGGTATTCTTCCAGTTTGAGTCGGCGCCGAACAGCCGCACATTTCAGTTCATGCGCGCCGAGATCGACCGCCTGTTCGCCACCGTGCCGCTTCGGTTCGACTGGCTGCGGATTGAGGAGGCTCCGGAGGCGGGCGTGGTGGGCGAGGCGATGGTGGTGCGGTTCCGGGGTAACTGTTCGTTGGGGGGCGTACCGCCGCTGGCCGACGAGAGGGGACCGTTTGCCTGGGCCACGGTGACCGACGGCGTGGTGCAGCCGTTTGCCGACGTGAATTGCGACCGTGTGCGTACGGCGGTGCATGACGGCATGTGGGGTGGCGAGCGGGCGCATGCGGACCGTTATCTTGGCGTTGGGCTGGCGCGCGTCGTGGCGCACGAGATTTACCACATCTACTTCCGTTCGAAGCGGCATGAATCCCGCGGCGTAATGCGGCACGCGTTGACGCCGATGGATATGGTGGCCGAGAAAGCAGAGCTGCATCCGGAGGACCGGGCGGGCGCGAGGAAGGCATTGCGGCGCGATTGAGGGGGAGGGGGGGAAGAGGCGCGCGGCTGGCGCGGAGGAACGGGGGCGGGATGGTAGGATCGTGAATTCATGACTGGCAGCGAGGCGCGGAGCGCGGACATTTTGGCGGCGGCGGCACGGAACGACGTGGCGGCGTTGCGGGAACTATTGCGGGGCGGGCAAGCGCCCGATGTTCGCGACGGCGCGGGGCGAACGGCGCTCTCCGTTGCCGTCGAGGGAGGCCATGCCGACGCGGCCGCGTGTTTACTGGCCTACGGCGCGAAACCCGAAGCCACCGACGAGGCGGGACGCGCCGCGCTCGACCCGGAGCGGACGCCGCTTTCGATGCTGCATGCCATGCGCCAGCGCTACCAGCGATTCGAGATCTACGGCGAAGACGAGCTCAGCGCGTATCCGGCTGCGCTTCGTGCGCGGGCGGACGAACTCGCCACGCGGGGCATTCTCAAGCTGCCGGGATTTGTGAAACCCGAGGCCCTTGCGGGGATGCAGCGTGGCCTGGAGGCTTTTGCCGGCGAGGTAGACGCGATGCTGTCACGCGGGGAAGGCATCAAGCGGCACTACGACGAAGAGCTTCACTGGTGCCCGAGGGACCAAGCCTACATCAGCAACAATGCGTTTCGATATTCGCGCGAGTTGGTGGAGTTTTGCTTTTCGCCGGAGCTGCTGGCGTTGGCCAGTCTCTATCTGGGCAAGCCGTCGTTTCTGTCGCGGGGCGTAGCGACGCGCTACCTTCCGGTGGAGAGTCCGGAGAAGCGCGCCTTCGCCTGGCATCACGACATGGAGGAGAAGCGGTTGAAGGTGTTGGTGCTGCTGACCGATGTGGGGGAGACGGACCAGCACATGAGCTATGTGGCGGGTTCGCACGCGGCTTATCACCCGTATGAGATGTTCCTGGAAAACAAGTACACGCTTGACGATTGCCGCGAGCGGCTGGGCGGCGTCGAGGTGGCGCATACGACGGGACGGGCGGGCGACGTGTTTCTGTTCGACTCCAATGGCGCGCACCGGGGCGTGAGGCGCGCCGGCGGCGCCGTGCGGGATGCCTACTTTGTGGAGTTCGCCACTAGCATCGACCAGGTATGGGGCAGCGACCTGGACCGGGATCATATCGACAGCCTCGCGGCAGCGGCCGGCGTGAATCCGTTTCAGCAGATGTTGACCGCGCCGAAGAAGTGGGAGCGCACGGTGCAGCGGACCGTGACGGGATGGATCGAGTCACTACCGCGCTTGCAGGCGTGGCTGTAGAAGGCGGCGGGGCCCGGGGCGGCGAGCGGCGTCTTACCTGATAGACCCGATCAAAAAATCTGATCGCTCCGATTCGCTTCTTGGATTGGCCGATGCGCGAACGCGTGATAGCATTTCAGCGACAGGGGAAAGGGAATAGCCGCCTCCCGGTTACAGCAGGCGGCCATATAGTTGGGGTTATTGGATGACCCGATTCTGCTCTCCTCCCGTCCTGAGGCGCAGGCCTCTCCTGTAGCATCTCCAGTCCCGTTCCGGACTGGCAGTTCCATCTCCCGCCGAGTGGCGGATCACTCCCCAGTTGGGCCTTCTTTCACCCGCTTTTCCAATAAGGGCAGTTGAGGAGAATCTGAATGCCATACGTGTTTCCCTGGGGAAGGAACACGGCCGTGCGCCTTGCCGCACTTGCCACCCTTGCCACGCAGTTGATTTGGAGCCAGTCCTACCAGGGCAGTCTTCGCGGGCGCGTTACCGATGAATCGGGCGCGGCCGTCACCACCGCCAAAGTAACGGCCACCGACATTGCCACGGGCGTGGCCCGTTCGACGGTGACCAACGACGCCGGCGAGTATGTGTTCCAGGCGCTGAACCCTTCCGATTACAAAGTGACCGTGGAGGCGCAGGGCTTCAAAGCCTTCGAGAGCAAGGCCACGGTGGCCACGCAGAGCTTTGTCACGGTGGATGTGAAGATGGCGGTCGGCAACGTCGTGGAGACGGTGCAGGTGACCGAAGAGCTGCCGTTGATCGAATCGGCCAACGCGAGCACGGGCCAGGTGGTGGACCGCCAGAAACTGGTGGACCTGCCGAACCTGGGCCGCAACCCGTTCATGATGTCGAAGATCGCGCAGAACGTGGTGCCGGTGGGCAACCCGATTTATAACCGCATGCAGGACCAGTCGGGCTCGTCGCAGATTTCGATCGCGGGCGGGCCGGTGCGCGGGAACAACTACCTGCTGGACGGCGTGCCGATCACCGATTCGACGAACCGCGCGGTGATTATTCCCACCATCGAGAGCGTGCAGGAGGTGAAGATACAAGCCAACACCTACGACGCCGAGATGGGGCGCACGGGCGGCGGTGTGTTCAACACGTACATGAAGAGCGGCAGCAATGGGCTGCACGGCAGCGGGTTCGGCTACCTGCGCGAGACATCGTGGTCGGCCAACAGCTTCTTCAACAACCGCGGGAACCTGCCGCGGGCGGAGGTTCCGTTCAAGAACTACGGCGGCTCCATCGGCGGGCCGGTTTGGATTCCAAAGGTATACAACGGCAAGAACCGCACGTTCTTCTGGTTGGGCGCCGAGGCGTACCGGCAGAAGTCGGGATTGAGCCAGGAGATGAGCGTGCCGACGGCACTGGAGAAGGCGGGCAATTTTTCGCAATCGCTGGCGCGCGCGGGCGGGTTGCAGACGATTTATGACCCGCTGACGACGGTCTCCGACGGCGTGGGCGGCTTCACGCGGACGCCGTTTGTGGGCAACATCATTCCGGGTTCGCGCATCGACACGGTGGGCCGAAACATTGTGAACGAATACGTGGCGCCGACGCGCACGGCGGCGTTCTACGGCCAGAACAACTACTCGGCGTCGGCGAGCCTGCAGGACCGCGCCGATCAGTTCACGGCGAAGCTCGACCATGAGTTCTTCCCGTGGTGGCGGGCCAGCGTTTCGTATTTGCACTATGGCTCGAAGGAACCGGGCGAGAACTGGTTCGGCAATTCGACGGGCCCGTCGTCGTGGCTGCTTTACCGCAAGGTGGACGCGACGCAGGTGAACAACATTCTCACGCCGAACGCGACGACGGTGGTGAGCATCCGCTATGGCTTCAACCGCTTTCCGAACCTGTCGCCGCAGGTGAGTTCGGGCTACAACCTGTCGCAGTTGGGATTCGCTTCGTCTTTCATCAGCCAGGTGCAACAGCCGACGTTCCCCAACATTGCGATGGAGACGGTGTCGGGGCTGGGCACCAATTCCAACTCGGCCAGCGTCTTCCATTCGAAGAACCTGTTGGGCAGCGTTTCGAAGTTCATGGGCCGCCACAGCTTCAAGGCGGGCGCGGACTTCCGCCGTATCAACATCGACGGCGTGAACTACTCCGACAATGCCGGCCAGTTCACGTTTAACGACGTGTTCACGCGGGCCACGCACCTGCGGGCGACGGCGGGCACGGGCGCCGACGTGGCGAGCGCGCTGCTGGGCTATCCGGCGAGCGGCTCGGGCATCATCGCCTCGAAGCTGTTCCAGCATGTGGACTACTACGCCTTCTACTTCCACGACGACTTCCGCGTAAACGCCAAGCTCACGCTGAACCTGGGCGTGCGTTACGAGTACGAGACCGGGCTCATGGGCAACGACAACGCGCTGCTGGTGGGCTTCGACCGGAATGTGGCGAGCCCAATCGCGGTGACGCAGGAGGGCTTTGCCGTTCCCAAGGGAGGGCTGATGTACGCCGGGCAGAACGGCTACCCGACGCAGACCGGCAATAACAACCGCAACAAGCTTTCCCCGCGCGTGGGCTTCGCCTACTCGATGAACGACACGACGACGATCCGCGGCGGCTACGGCCTGTTCTGGGCGCCGATTCCCTACGGCCTGCAGAACACGCTGGGTTATGCGCAGACGACGCCCTATGTGGCTTCGAACGACGGCAACGCGACGCCCGCGGGCCGGCTGTCAAACCCGTTCCCGAACGGACTGCTGCCGGTGGTGAGCAACGCGGCCGGACTGCTGGCGGGCATCGGGCAGACGGTGGGCTTCATCGACCAGAACCACCGCTCGCCGCGCATTCACCAGTATTCATTCGACGTGCAGCGGCAACTGCCGGGCGGCTTGACGGTGCGGGTGGGGTACGTGGGCTCGACGTCGAAGAAGCTGACGCTCGGTTCGGGCAACGTGAACATCAACCAGTTGGACCCGGCGCTGTTTTCGCAAGGCGCGGCGCTGAACCAGACGGTGGCGAATCCGTTCTACACGCCGAGCGGGCCGGGCTTCATCGGCGCCGCGACGATGACGCGGGCGCAACTGCTGCGGCCGTTCCCGCAGTTCTCCGCGGTCAATCTGGCAAACTCGGATCTGAACCACGCGCAGTATCACTCCTTCGTTTCGAAGGTGCAGAAGCGGATGAGCCATGGCGTGAGCCTGGTGAGCACGATCACGTGGTCCAACAGCCAGGACGCCGGTTTCGGCCGCTCAGGCAACAACCTAAGGGGCGGGGGCGCACTTGAGAACGCATATTGTTTCGGGGCCCAGTTCGGGCTTTTGAA
>CAYUZM010000132.1:0-10237 GCA_964449665.1 uncultured Solibacteraceae bacterium | reverse complement strand
GCACGACGAAGGTATTGAAGTTCGGATCGGTATTCTCGACGCCGTCGAGCGTGTACCGGTTGTACTGGGGACGCTGGCCGCCGACGGAAATGGACATGTCGGAGCGGACACCGCCTTGGCGTGAACCGGCCTGTCCGGCGGACGGAAACCCGAAGCTCACGTTTGGAGCGATGGCCACAAGATTGAAGGCGTTACGGCCTGCCAAAGGCATCTCGAGAATGCGTTTGTTGTCAATGACCGTGCCGACCGTGGCGTTCTCGCTCTGGAGCAAGGCGGCCTGGGCGGAGACTTCGATCGATTCGGAAACCGAGCCGACCTGCATATCGATATTGATGCGGGCGCTCAACTGAACTTCCACCGCAATCCCAGTACGGTTGAAGGTCTTGAACCCCTGCTTTTCCGCTTTAAGAATGTACTGCCCGGGTTGCAAAGCGGGAAATGCGTAGATCCCCTGATCGTTTGATTCCGTCGTGCGCGTGGCGTTCGTGCCGACGTTTGTTAATGTGACCGCTACTCCTCCAACGACCGCGCCTGACTGATCGCGGACCTCGCCGGAGATGTCTCCAAATGTCTGGGCCAACATCGTCCCCGACACAAAGAGACAGAGCAAGAGAGAGAACAACATTTTTCTCATAGTCTGATTCCTTCTATGTGCGAAATACCCCTCGTGCCCGCGTAGTATTTTGAACCAACCGCCGTGGCCGGCGCGGGCGTCCGTGCCCGGCGGTTGGGTCAACTAAAACTGGAAGCGCAGGGCCAACTGGACCTGGCGGTTATTGCCCACGGTGGCGGTGATGCGGCCGGCAGCGGGGTTGCCGATGCTGGCGTTGGGCAGGTCGAATTGCGGCGTATTGAACAGGTTGAACATTTCGGCGCGGAATTGGACCTTGGAATTCTCGGTGACCGAGAAGTTCTTGAAGATGGACCAATCCATGTTCACGCGGCCGGGTCCGTAGAGGACGTTGCGCGCGCTGTTGCCGAAGGTGAACTGCTGGGGGATGCCCCAGGCGGCGCCGGCGGTGTTGAACGACGTATCGAACCAGCGGAACGGGTCCGGGTTGTCGAGGGTTCCCTTGGCGAGGCGGTCGGGACGGCTACCGCCGGAGTTGGAAACCGAGGTCTGCAGCGTGGGAGTGAAGGGCAGGCCGGTTTGGAGGGTGAGGATGGCGTTGGTATCCCAGCCGCCGACGATGAAGTCAGCAACTTTGGAGTTCAGCGCCATGGCGCGCCCCTTGCCGAAGGGCAGGGCGTAGTTCACGCTTTGGGTGAAGCGGTGACGGATGTCGAAGCCGCTGGCCGAGCGTTCGCAATCGTGGCGGCAACGAATATCCTGCGGGATGGGACCGTTGTCGGCGCCGCCAAAGGCATTGGCGACCATGTCGATGGAGTGCGACCAGGTGTAGGCCGAAATGAGTCCCAGACCGTTCGCAAACCGGCGTTCGAGCGATGCCTGAAGCGAGGTGTAGTTCGAGTTGCCGTCAGAGACCATGTAGGTGACGCTGGGAACGCGCGGCGCAAGCGTAAACAGCGGGCGGCGCGGATCGGGGCCGCCGGGGCCGGGAACCGGCTGGTTGTATTCGTATGTCGTGTCGAGACGGCGCCCAACATTGCCGACGAAGCCGATTTTGGCCACCAGTTCCTTCGGCAACTGCTGCTGGATCTGGAGGTTGCATTGGGGCACGTAGCCGGAGCGGAAGTTGGGGATCACCGCCAACATGCCGCCTTCGGGATTGTTGGCGACCGATTCAAACTGCAGGTTGGGAATCGGGCGGAAGCCGTCCTGGACGCGGCGCGGGTTGGGGTTGAACTGGTTGATGCTTTCGATGTTGATGGGACCGAAAGGCAATTGGCGGTGACGGCGGATGTAGACGTTCTCGCTGCCGGAGGGATTGTAGAACATGCCGATGCCGCCGCGAATGACGGTTCCCGAGGTCAGACGGTAGGCAAAGCCGAAGCGAGGAGCGAAGTTGTTGCGATCCGGCAGGACACCGGTTCTGGAGTTGGTATTGAATCCGGCGATGAGCAGCTTGCCGGTGGTGACGTCGAAGTTCGTCTGGCGGTCGGCCACTTCAGTGACCGGCGTGTCGTATTCGTAGCGCAGCCCGATGTTGAGGGTTAGCTTGCTGTTGACCTTCCAGTCATCCTGGAAGTAGTAGCTCCATTCCGTAATGCGGAAGCCGGGATAGACGAGCGTAAAGTCCTGCTCGATGGTGCTCGCCGTGCCGAGGAGGAAGGCGGCCATGGTTTCACCGGTGTTGGCGGTCGCGTTGGGATCGTCGGTAAAGGTCCGGGCGAAGTTGAACCGGCCGTTGCCGCGGTTGGTTTGGTATTGGGTGATCTGGCGGCGGCGGATGTCCATGCCGAACTTGAAGGAGTGGGCTCCCTGCAGTTTGGTGAAGTCGATACGGGGGTGGAAGGTGTTGTTGATGCGGTAGATGGGCAGCGAACGGGTTTGGCCGATGCCGAAGTAGCCGCCGGGAGAGATGATGGGCACACCGTCGGATTGCGGCCCTTGGTTGGAGCCCTTGAATCCGAGCTTTTCGCCGAGTTGCGCGCCGGGGGTAGCGCCTTCCTGGAGGAAGACCAGGTTAAAGCGGTTGTATCCCATCTTGGCTTCCATGATCAAGCTGGGCGTGATGGTGCGGATCCAGCTGGCCACGACGTGATAGGACTTCAGCGTGGAGTCTCCGGCGAAGGTGTCTTCATTGCCGAGGCCCAGCGGTTGGTCAAAGCCGGGAACGCGGGAATTCGGGAAGGTGGAGGGGCGGCTGGTGACCGTATCCTGGCGCGAGAAGCGGCCGAACACGGTGTTCTTCTCGTTCCAATTCCAGTCGGTGCGGCCGTCGAACTGATTCCAGCGCTGACGCTCTTTGAGCACGGCGGTGTAGTTATTGGTGAGGCCGGCCGTTTGCGCGGTGGGGTAGGCCTGGACCATGCGGGCCATGAGCGGATCGAACCGGCTGGTGGGGATCTGGCGGCCGGCGAAAGGGGTACGGGTGAAGCCGCTTGCGGCGCCTGCGGTGGCTACCGTCGTGGTGGGATCGAAGATGTCGCGAACGTTGGTGAAGTTGCCGGTGCGCATCTCCGCCGTGGGAACGGTGCTGAGGATCGTGCGGGCCTGGCTGCGGCGGAATCCTTCGTAGTTGCCGAAGAAGAACAGCTTGTCCGGGATGATCTTGCCGCCGAGGCTGGCACCGAACTGGTTCTGCGCGAACGGAGGCTTGGGCGTGGTGGAGGGAACGAAGTAGTTCTTGGCGTCGAGATTGTCGTTGCGGAGGAAGTCGTAGGCCGAGCCGTGGAACTGATTCGAGCCGGACTTGGTAAGCACGTTGATGGTGGCGCCCGCGTTGCGACCCTGATCGGCGGCGAAGAGGTTCGTCTGGATCTTGAACTCCTGGACCGCTTCCACCGAGGGGCGGAGGGCGATGGCGAGCGTCAAGCGCTCATTGTTGTCGATGCCATCGATGAGGAAGTTGTTCGAGCCTTCGCGGTTGCCATTGGCGAAGAGTTCGGAACCGGGGCGGAGATCGTCGGGGCGTGTGCCGCTCATAATGGTGCCCTTGGCACCGAAGCCGACGCCGACGACGCCTGGCCCGAGGGTGGCGAGTTGGACGAAGTTGCGGCCGTTGAGTGGGAGGTCCTCAATCGCTTTCTTTTCGACCACCTGTCCGATAGCGGAAGAGTCGGATTCGATGAGCGGAGCGGCGCCGACGACTTCGATGGTCTCGTTGACCGAGCCGACCGAGAGCGAGAAGTCGACGCGGGCGGTCTGGTTCACTTCAAGCCGCACGTTGTCGCGGTTGAGTTTCTGGAAGCCCTGCTTCTGGACGGTGATGCGGTAGTCGCCAGGGGCAAGGAAGGGGAGTGTGTAGGTGCCCTGATCGTTTGTGGTTGCCCGGCGTTCGACGCCAGTACCAGTGTTGGTGGCGATGACTTCGGCGCCGGGCGTAACCGCGCCCGTGTTGTCAGTCACCACGCCTGCGAGTTGCGCGGTGGCCTGCGCATAAAGCGAAGGAGCGCATGCCAGCGCACTGATGAGAATAGCTACTAGGTATTTGCGAGACGACATTGTCCGTTTCCTTCTGTCTATCGTTACTTGGACCAGTACTTCATTTGCCGCTGCTGAGCGACGGACGGTGAATTCGAAGGCGGCTCGGGATCGACAAAAGTTCTTGCGTGTCGCACAACCGTGACAAAAACCGATTCCCAGCGGCTTCATTCCCTTCGTATGTCCAGCGCTCTCATTCCCGGGCACCACCGCAACCGGCGGGATGCTGAGATGAGAATTCTGGGTCAGTCAAACTGAGACGGCTACACGAAGTACGAAACCGAGCTGCCCTACTAACCTCTGTGTGAAGAGTATATATCAGATCGATGTCGATTGAGAGGGGGTGGTGGGAGGCGCAAATGCTGTAGCGCCAACAGCGTGCATGCCGGGCCGTTCGCGAATGGAGCAGAGCGCAGGTGTTTCGCTCGGAAGCGCGGTGGATGCACCAACGGCGGCATTGAGGTTCTGCGCCGTCGCAGCGTCGTGCAGTCACATCCCGATCATCTCGCACGGGAATGTAAACGCAATCAGCCGTTGCGGACCATCATTCTGGACGCGGCGTTTCAGTCGAACGCGGCGTTTCAGCGAGGAATCAGAAGCCCGGGGAGTCCGCCCGACGGGGCGGCCAGTTGCACGGCGCGAACGATTGATTGTGAAAGCGCGTGCGCGGCGGCGGCGCCGAGAGCAACCAGTTCGCATTCCAATGTTCCCAGCGAGAGCGCGAAGGTGACGTCGCCATCGAACATGGTCCAGGCGGGCGAGATGGCCCGAGCGAGGCCGGCACCCGCCATTTGGGCAAGCTTGGTGGTCTGCACCTTACTTAAGCGGGCATTCGTGGCAACGACGGCGAGGGTGGTGTTCTGGCCTTGTCCGGCAGCAGGCGGCGGAAAGGGCGCGGCACGGTGGAGACCGCGGATCATGGATGTGGCGGTATCGGCGAAGTCGCGGGAATCCGGTGATTTGCGCGCTCCGGCCAGAATTTGTCCCGACTCGGGATCGAGCACATCACCGAATGCATTGACGGCGGCAAGAGCGGAAACGCGAACGCCCGCGAAGGGGCCATCGAGCCATACAGTGGCCGAGCCGATGCCCGATTTCATAGCGCGGCTCATGCCGAACAGCTTCCCAACCGAGGCGCCCGTGCCCGCGCCGACATTGCCTTCTACGACGGCATCGCTGGTGGCGGCTTTCGCGGCGGCTTCGCCCACCTCGCGGTCAGGGTAGGCCCCCTTTTTCGCAAGAGCAAGATCAAACAGAATCGCACCGGGCACGAGCGGAACGACGCCGGCGCGGGTGGCAAAACCGGTGCCTTTGCGGGCGAGATAGTTGCGGACGCCCGACGCGGCTTCGAGTCCGAATGCGCTGCCTCCGGCGAGGCAGATGGCGTGGATGCGATCGGTGACGTGGTCGGGCGCGAGCACCTGCCACTCAGTGGACCCGGTGGCCGAACCCCGGATATCGATACCGCCGACGGCACCTTGCTCGCAAAGGATGGCGGTGCAACCAGTGAGCGAATCGCGAGGGGAGGCGTGCCCCACGAGGATGCCGTCGATGTCGGTGAGGCCCTTCATGACGAGGTACGCGGACGACTGTATGGTAGCATCGGAAGACCGTGCATCCAGTTGCGGAGAATGGTAATTTCCCTTCGGGGCGGCTGGCGGGTTGCTTGTAGAGCCGAGATGGGGGAGACTTGCTCGACTGGCTGAAATTACAAATACTGGCGCTGCAAAATTTCGTCGTTCTCAGTGGTAGAGCCTACGTAAATCTCTTTCGCAGCCCGCATTATCTGGATGACGTGTTCATTCAGATGGATGTCATTGGCGTCGGCAGCCTGCCGATCGTCCTTCTCACGGGATTTTTTAGCGGCGCCACCATCACTTTGCAGATGTCGCGCGCATTGAATCAGTACGGCGCGAGCGGCGAAGTGGGACAGATTGTCGCCATTTCACTGGTGCGCGAACTGGGCCCCGTGCTGACGGCGGTGACCGTTGCGGGCCGGAACGCCTCGGGCATGGCGAGCGAATTGGGCTCGATGAAAGTGACCGAGCAGATCGACGCGATGCGCGCGCTGGGGACCGATCCGGCGCAGAAACTGGTAACGCCACGGCTGGTCGCAACGGCCGTAATGCAACCGTTGCTGACGATTCTCGCCGACGGCATCGGCCTGTTGGGCGGTTACCTCATGGCCGTTACGGCGCTTCATCTGACCACCGGGCAGCAATACTGGTCGAGCGCCCACCAGGCGTTGGAATACGACGATATTTTCCAAGGCTTGCTGAAGCCGTTCGTGTTCGCGCAAATCATTTCGCTGGTGGGCTGCTACTACGGGATGTTCACCAGCGGCGGCGCGCAGGGCGTAGGCCGGTCGACCACAGCCGCGGTTGTGACCTCGATTGTGTGGGTGTTCGTCATCAACCTCTTCATCGGGCAGTTCTTCATCAACTTGAAGTAGCGTATGGCGACGATAGAAACGCAATCGAACGGAGGGGGCCAGGCGCCGGAGGTTCTGCGGCTGGAGAGCGTGACCCTGCGCTTCGAGTCGACGACGGCGTTGGACCGCGTCAGCTTCCGGTTACGCCGGGGCGAGACGTGCATCATTCAAGGGGCCGCCGGAAGCGGGAAGACGGTGCTTCTGAAGATTGCGCTCGGCCTGATCCGGCCCGATGAAGGGCAAGTGTTCGTATTCGGAAAAGACATGACGCACGCACACGAGCGCGAGTGGATGGATGTGCGGGCCCGGATGGGGATACTGTTTCAGGAGGGCGGCCTGTTCGATTCGATGACGATCGAAGAAAATGTCGGCTATCCGCTGGAAAATATCAAAGCCGCGCAGTGCCCGGCGGCGGAAGTCCATTCGCGAGTGGAGCAGGCTTTGCAGTTCGTGGAGTTGGGGCACACGCTGGAGAAGGTGCCGAGCGAGCTATCGGGCGGCATGCGGCGGCGCGTGGGCATAGCGCGCGCGGTGGTGACGCGGCCCCAGTTGGTGTTGTACGATTCGCCGACGGCCGGGCTGGATCCGATTACGGCCACCACGATCATGGCGCTGATTGCCAAGGAGCGCGACACGCGCCAGACGGCCACGGCGCTGGCGACGCATCGATATCAAGACGGCCACCTGCTGGCGAATTATATTTGGGACACGCAGTTGGGAGCGTTGAAGCCCGCGCAGGGCGATTGTAGCGCGGCGCGCACGCGCTTCGTCGTGATGGGCGAAGGGCGGATGGTGTTTGAAGGCTCGCAGGAAGAGCTGGAATCGTCCACCGATGAATATATCTCGCAGTTCGCGAGAAGATGGAAAGAGTAGCCAATGCCATCAGCGAAAAAAGTAGCCTGGGCGGAGTTGAAGGTGGGCGTCATGGCCCTTGTCGCCATGGTCCTTCTCGGCGTCCTCGTATTTCTCATCACGGGCTCGACCACGTTTTTCTCGGACAAAGTCACGCTCTACACCTATCTCAGCGATTCAGCGGCCCTCACTAAGGGCGCAAACGTGCGGCTGAACGGCATCCTGATCGGCGGCGTCGACAAGGTGGAGTTGAGCGGTTCAAGTGAAGCGACGCGGATCGTCCGTGTCACGATGAGCGTCGATAAGACGTTTCTGCCGAGCATGCCGACGGATTCACAGGCGATGATCGCGGCCGAAAATGTGCTGGGCAGCAAGTACATCAACATCAAGCGAGGACTAGGGACCGAACTACTGAAGGCCGGCTCCGAGGTGAAGGCGCTCGACACGACCGACTTCGACGACGTGGTGCAGCAAGGCTATGCGGTGCTGACGTCGCTGCAAGGCATGTTGAAGCGGATCGACGCGATCGTGGGATTGGTGGAAACCGGGAAAGGTTCCATCGGGAAACTGTTGACCGACGATTCCCTGTATCAGAACCTGAACGGCACGGTGGTGGAGGCGCGTCAGATTACGGCCGCGCTCAATTCGGGCAAAGGCACCATCGGCAAGCTGATGAATGACGATGCGCTGTATACCGACATCCGGGGCTCATTGAATCGCGTGAACAACCTTTTGGACGGGCTCGAACAGGGCCAGGGCACGGCGGGCAAACTACTGAAGGACCCGGCGCTCTACGAGGAGCTGCGCAAGACCAATGGCGAGATCAAAACGCTGCTGGCCGATTTGAACGCAGGCAAAGGCTCGGCCGGGAAGCTGCTCAAGAGCGACGAGCTTCACAAGCAGTTGCTGGTGACGATGGGCAAGGTGGACACGCTGATGGAGAAGATCAACACCGGCCAAGGCACGCTCGGCCAACTGGTGGTAAACCCGCAGATGTACGAATCGCTGAATGGATTCACGCGCGAACTGAATTCGTTCATGAAGGACTTCCGCGCCAATCCGAAGAAGTTCCTGGCGATCAAGCTCAGTATCTTTTGATGTAACCGTGCACAACGGGCCTGACGCCGCGAACTGCGCGGCTTGGTTGTGTCCATACATTCGGGAGGAGCGGAGAGAATGCGGCGCCTGGTGGTAAACGCCGACGACTTCGGATTCACGCGCGACGTGAACGAGGGGATTGTCGAAGCGCACCGGAATGGCATTCTGACCGCGGCGACGCTCATGGCCAATGGCGCGGCATTCGGTCACGCGGTGGAGTTGGCGCGCGAGAATCCGGACCTCGATGTGGGGTGCCACCTGGTTCTGGTCGGTGGACAGTCGTTGCTGCGTCCGGGCGAAGATTTGCCGGGATCGGTGGCAAAGATGATGGCCGCCATCACGGCGAGGCTGCTGCAACCTTATGCGGAACTGCGGGCGCAGGTGATGCGAATTCTGGACACGGGACTGGAACCGGTGCACATGGACACGCACAAGCACACGCACCTGTTTCCACCCGTGCTGGACGCGCTGGCGCGGTTGTCGCGCGAGTTCGAGATTCCGTGGGTGCGCCGGCCCTTCGATTTGGCGCTGCCGGGCGGACAAAGCTCGCGCATTGTGGTGCCGTGGGTGGTGAAGACCAGCTCACGAGGGTTGCAGTTCGTCCGGAAGCGCTTCGAGATGGTGCTGGAACAGAACGGCTGCCGGTGTACGGATCACTTCGCCGGATTTCAGATGACGGGCCGGTTCCGCGCGGCGCAACTGGCGGAACTGATTCACCACTTGCCGGACGGATTGACGGAGTTCATGTGTCATCCGGGCAAGCTGGGCCAGGAATTGCAGGCCGCGCCGACGCGATTGAAGGAGAGCCGCGAGCAGGAGTTGGAAGCGTTGACGTCACCGCTGGTGGCCAAGGCGATCGAAGAGACCGGCGTGAAACTCGTCGGGTTTCGCGAACTGACCGTGCCTCAGGTGAGTTGAATCGTGCGGCCGTCGGATCACGCGCCAACGCGGTTGCCGGCGACGCCGTTTTGATGCGCGCACCCGGTGCCGCAGACGAACCAGCCGTCGAACTGCCGTGAGTTTCTCTCGGGCGGGGCGGGCGTACACCGGCGGGCGCCCCGGCGGCCATGGGGGCGAGGAGGGCGCGTTCGCACTGGGTTAGCCCGAACAGGCCCCCCTTTTGAACGGCGTCAGTGGAACGCGGCAGAGGGGCCGCCGGTTTGTCGTCGCCGTAGTTTTCGAGCAGGTAGGCGAGCAGCGCTTCGCGGTCGGCGATCTTTGCGCCCCAGCGCACCATCTTGTCCAGTTCGCGCTCCCAGCCGAGGCGCGAGAGTCTTTGCGTGGCACTGATGCGCGCACTATGGCAGGCTACGCAGGATTTGCGCTCTTCGGCGGCGCCCCGCGCGACCAACTCGGCGTCGGCGGCAAAGGCTGCCATGGAGGTAGCAAGCAGTAAGAGTATGCGCATGGTTCAGGCCTCCACCAGAGCGGCGATGCGCTCGATGCTATTCCACAAATAGCCGCTGGGGTTCCACGGCGCTTCGATGGGCTGCATGCGGCCTGCCGAATCGGTGGCGCGGACGCAGAGGGTGTAGTAGCCGGGTCCGGGGGGCGTCCACTCGTGTTGCCAGAGCCGCCAGGCATAGCGAAAGTTCCCACGGCCGAGCGCGGCGTCGAGCCAACTTGCGCCTCCGTCGGCGGACACCTCGACGCGGGCGCGTTTATTTTTACCACGACAGGCCAGACCGCGGGGGGAGCGACGTCCCGTTGGGGAAGTCGCGGGGGTGGGGGGCTCCGTCGGGGCGCGGGTCGGGTCCTGCAGGCCCGGCGATCGCGTGATTGCGCTGATCGAGAACGGCGGCTACGCG
>CAYUZM010000131.1:0-10241 GCA_964449665.1 uncultured Solibacteraceae bacterium | reverse complement strand
GCGCAAAAAATGGAATCCTTAGTGCTTGGCGGAACGCCGGTTCCGGCCACCAAAACCGGGAAACGGCATACTATAGGCACACAACGCCCAAACTAACAGTGGGCCACTCTCTTACAAGTTGTTGATGTTAATGGTGGGCGCGACAGGACTCGAACCTGTGACCTCCTGCGTGTGAATCAGGCGGTGGGCTTCTTTCAGCTCCCAGCTTTCTATCCCGTTCCTTTGACTTTTAACAACTTGGGGAATCTGCTTTTCGCTCGATCAGCATCCTCAATCACTGCCTCAGATGAGGTTTTGATACGGTTTTGATACGGTAGGCCCAAGAGGAACAGCAGGACAATGGTTGGCAGCGCAAGCACCCACCCCTGGGCAGGTAGGGGCAGCCGACTGGACTTTGTCATCACCTTAAAGCGTAGGCGTGCCGATCAATATCAGCCCGGCGAGGTAGCCTCCCAACATGAGAGCCACCCTTAGGTTGGTTCCGGGTGGGGCGGAGCGAAGCTCCCGCCACACAGAAACGCCCCACAGGGAGGCCACCAGCGTCGCTCCTTGCCCGCGTGCATAGGAGACCGCCGGACCGGCCACACCACATTGCAGGTCAACGCCGTCATCCAAATTGTGCCACCGAGAATTCCAAGAGAATGCGGCCTAGGCGAGCCGCTGGAGTCTTCACGGTATGTGGCCCGGCCCGCACTCATGAACACCGTGTTGACTACGAGATTGCTCACCAGCAGTCCAACCCCAAAGACTAGCAGCGCGGATTACGGTGTGGGCAGCCCTTGCGTCAAAGCGCGTCCGTAAAATTCGGTGTGATGGACTTCATCAGCTGTGGATAGCAGTACCCCATCGTTAAGCCCGCGAGCACGGTGTAAAGCACGCCCTTGACGCTCTCCGTTGGTTTCCGCGGCAAGCGCCGGTGAGCGTAGTTTCCGGCGAGCGGGTCGGAGAGATAGAGATACAGCAGCACCTGCACATCGTCAGTTGCCAACTGAAATCCGCGCCGGCCAGCCACCACACGCGCAGATTTCCATCAGCCGCATGCGCCGCGTCCCACATGCTTTTCCGATATCAACCCTTGCCCGCCCCGGCCGGGGCCATTATCTCGGCCGCGCAACGTGACAGCTTTTCGAACACGTGCTCGTCAATTTCCACATGCAATACCTCGGCAATCACCTGCGTCCATCCGTGAATGAAGTAGGCCCAACCGTCTTCCACTTGCAGCAGCCTGGCTTTCTCCTGCGCCCTTGCTTGGTGCAGGAACTGCAATTCGCCCCGATAATTCAACTCCCATGCGATGCCCTGTTTCGGAAAACGGCCCTCGTCCGTGATCGGCGAACCAGGAAGGTCTTTCCCCATGCCGGTCGCGTTGATCACAACAGAACCCGGTCGCAAAGACTCCAACAATGCATCATTGCGTCGTGGGTCCGTGTGTACATGCCAGTGGAAACTGGTCTCCGGTCCCAATCGCGCCACCATCTGCCGTAGGCTTTCGATTCGACCTTCCGAGCGGTTCACCACCACAATCCGCTTCGGCACGTCACCCTCGTCGGCCTTATTCAACAGGTGGAAAATGATCGCCGTGGTCGACCCGCCGGCGCCCAGACACAAAACATCCCCGTCTGTTCTCGCAAAGTAACCGGATCCTAGAATGCTGTCCAGACTGAGCCCGGCCGTAATGGGGTCTTTCGCGTGGCCCTCAAGCCGCCCGTCCGCTTTCGAGATCGAAGAAACCTCGCCGCAAGTCACGCCGTAGGGATCGACAAAGTCGAACATATCGCGCGCTGCCTCAAAGAGGTTGATCTTGTGCGCCGTCACTAGAGCGCCGAGTGAGAGAGGATCGTGCTTGATTTGCGCTACGGCCCGGCGGTAATCTTCCGCGTCGCCGTGGAGGGGAAGGTCGACGCCTTCCAACCTGACTTCGGGCCGCCCAAGGATGCCCATCCAATAAGGAAAGACTTTCATGATGGACGATTGCCCTGTGGTGACACCGATGAAATACATGGTCGGATGCGTCTGCGTCTTCAATGCTTGATTCATAATCGGTCTCTTATGCCACAGTAAATTGGTGTGCTGGCTTTTAGCCCTTGAGCACCACCACATAGTCGCGAAGCGCTCCGCAGCCAATCGCCTCCACGGCGCCGTTCGTATGCGCGCTGGAGTAAGGTGATGTCACTACCTAGGGAAGTCGAATCCTCGGATCGAAGGCAGCGGAATGCTCTCTCTCGAACGTGTTTAGAGCCGCTACCGTCAGAGGCCAGCCGGAAAGCGCGTCGCCATGGTCGATCAACTCGCCGCGCGCCCAGTTCCCCGCAATCGTCCCATGTTTCACGTAGGCCGGCGACGCTGCGTTGATTAGGCGCCCCTTCTCGGGCGTCACCAGCAATGTAAGGGGCACCATTTCCGGCTTGGCCATCAGATTTGCTAGTGAAACGATCGTCAGCCCTTCTGGACGGGGCGCGCCTTCTGCATACGGATCGTGCCCTAAGTATCGTATGGACCACGAGTTCAACCGCTTGGCGACCTCCCGGCTGATGGCTGCCCAGTCCGAAAATTCCGATCGGCTTTCCGGAAGGTGAAATGCAGATATAGCGCGGCCGCTCGTCATTCTGCACACGCGGGTGCGATTGCGGGACCCCTTGCGCCGCCGCTAGCATCAGGTCGATCGTAAGTTCGGAGACCGAACTCGCATAGCGTGCAATGATCCGCGGGCCCTCGACTTGCGAAAGAGCCTCGCCCTCAATCTCGTCAAGTCCGGCAATTTCGCCAGGGCAGTCTTGCACGGCTTCCCTTACCTCGGCGGTCGTAGGCGGTCGGCGGGACCGGGTGTAGCACACTTTCCCCACTTCGGCCTCTCGCGCCTGGCGCTGTTCGGTCCGCTGTTTTCCGAGTCTCGTCGTCACGACGACGCGGCAGTTCTTCAATTCCATGGCTATGCGGGAACATCCGCTGGGGCCCGCCACACGGGATTGTCGATAATTTCGAATGTGCCATTCGATCGAACAACGCACTTGCGGAATCCCTGCGTTTCTATCGTCGCGTAGTCATGCCCGGCATTGCCCGGATAGACGAAAAACGTCACCAGATCCTCGTCCAGGCTTAGGTTGATCGAGCGGTGAGCATAGTTCGGAGTCACATAGACGGCACGCCCGGGCACGAATTCCTCGGCTGTCCAATCTCCCGTTTCGTTCTCCATCAGAAGCAGGCCGTGCCCATGCAGGCAGTAATAAATCTCCGCCGTGCCCCGCACCGAGTGGAAGTGGCCTTTCGTCATGAAATACTCGGCGCCCACAAGGCCCGGATGAACGATGGAAAGCCCGCACAGCAACTCGCCCCCCTGCTCCGGCCGCAACACCTCGTGTACCTCATAGGTGAGCGGATCGCCACTTGCCACCAGCGCCTCAAACACGGCCGTGTCGCTATACTGGCCCCGCAGCGCCGATAGACGGCGCTTGATGTGCCGGTCGCACGCCGGTATGCGCGCCGCGGCAACGTCGATCTCAAATCCGAATGGCCGTTCCTTCACTAGTTACGTGTCCCCTCCTGCGCGCCTAATCGAGGATTCTTGGTTGTCGGGAAGAATGACGGCCTTCAATCCGTGTCCTCCGCGCGCGAACTCCAACGCGTCCAGCGTCTCGCTCAGCCGGAACCGCGCTCCAACCAGCGGACGCAGATTCACCGCGTCGCTACACACCAACTCCACGGCCTTGCGGCAGTCCTCCGTACTGCAGGCCGTCGTTCCCGTTATCACCAGCTCTTTGTAGTGCACAGCATTGGCGTCCAGCCGGATCTCGGGGCGGTCCTTTGGAAGTCCGCCGAATAGGTTGATCCGTCCACAAATCGCCGCCAGCCGGATCGCCTGCTCCTGCGCCGCGTGCACGCCCGCCGCGACAATCACCACGTCGGCTCCTTCGCCATTCGTGGCCGAGGCGACAATCTCTTCGAGGTCATCGCTGCCTGGGTCCACCACCTGATCGGCACCCAACTCGCGCGCCGTCGCCAAGCGCGAGGCGGCCGGATCGCTCACAATCACTTTGCGTGCCCCACGTTGATGCGACAGCAGCAGGTGCATCAGCCCGATCGGACCAGCGCCCAAAATCATCACCACGTCCTCCGGACTCACGCGCACCGCCTCGATTCCATGCAGCACGCAGGCCAGGGGCTCGGCCAGGGCGAGCGACTCGTTGTCCACCCCCGCGGGCACCCGAATCGCGTTCCCCTGTTCCACGGCCGCGCGCGTCACGCGCATACACTCGGCGAACGCTCCGTCCAGCGTGATGCCAAACGCCTCCGAGCGGGCACATAGATTGTTCTTCCCCTGCACGCACCAGCGGCAGTCCCCGCAGCCAAAATTCGGCGCGATGAATACGCGCTCGCCCGGCGCATAGTCGCCCGCACCTTCTCCGGCACTGAGGATGCTGCCGACAACCTCGTGCCCGGGGACGCGCATGCTGCCAGCAGTCACCTTCCGGTGCGCGCCGTTCACAATGCGAATATCGGTGGCGCAAATGCTCGCGCTCTCCACTCGAATGATGAGTTCGCCCGCGCTCGCTTCCGGTATCGCGCGCGACTCCAGCCTGACGTCGCCAGGGCCGTAATACACCGCCGCAAGCATCTGGCTCATGACGCGGCGACACCTTCCCAGATATCGGCTAGCGCCACGGCGCGCCCTTCCTGGAACGATCGCGTTGCCGCGAGTACCATCGCAACGGCCCACTTGCCGTCGTCGCCGCCAACCCTCGGCGGCGACCCATCGCGAATGTTGCCTAGGAAGTGGCGCATCTCGCGAATGTAGGCGTCGGCGAACCGCTCCTGCCACGTGCGGTAAATCGGAGTAATCAGTCCTTGATCGCGATTCGTACAGATCACCACCGACTGGCCGCGCAACTCGCCAATCTGCAGAATGCCCCGCTCACCGACAATCTCCACTCGCGCGTCGTAGCCGTACTCGCATGGGCACACGCCGGAGATGGACGCCATCGCGCCGCTCTCAAACCGGATTTGCGCCAACGCTGCATCGTAGAAGCCCGGCGTATCGACGCCATTCGCGGCGCCCTTGAAGTTGCCCACGTCGGCGTAGATGCGCGCTGGATTCGACCCGGCAAGCCAGCGCACACAATCCCAGTCGTGGCTGTTCACCTCGGCGAGCATTCCATTCGACGTGCGGATATCCCGCGCCCATTGCGGCGGCAGCCCGGGCCCGTGCGTGAGTGATTTGATGATCAGTGGCTTGCCGATCTCGCCGCCCTCAATCCGCGCGAAGGCAGCTTCAAAATCGGGATCGAATCGGCGCATGAATCCGATCTGAAGCACGACGCCGTTGCGCCGCGCCACCTCCACCATGTCGTCGCATTCGCTCAAGCTCAATGCCATCGGCTTCTCGCTAAAGATATGCTTGCCGTGGCTGGCCGCCAGTATCGTCATCTCCCGGTGCGTGAACGTCGGCGTCGTGATCACAACCGCGTCAAATGCTGAACCGTCGATCGCCTCCTCCAGGGAGGCGAATCGCCCCTCAATGGCGAACCGGTCGGCTGCCTTATTCCTTGTCGACTCATCGGCGTCTACCACAGCGACCACGGCCGCGCCGGGAATACTGTGCACGATCGAGTTCGCGTGCACCTGGCCCGCGCGCCCCGCGCCGACGAGACATACACGAATGGGATTACTCATGGTGATCAAATTCTCTCCGCAGCAAATCCTGCCAGTGCCGCTGACGCGCCGAGAGTGCCGCATACGCCGCCGCGTGCTCGCCGTTCGGAGTAAACTCGCGCTCGTCCAGAGGGCAGTTCTCCATGGCATGCGCCGCCAAGTCGTCAATCAGTCCGACTGCTTTGCCAGCCACCATCGCCGCGCCCCACGTCGCGCCCTCCTGGCGGGGAACACGGCGGAACGGTACACCCAGAACGTCCGCTTTGATCTGATTCCAAAGCTCCGATTGTGCGCCGCCTCCGATCACCCTCGCCTCCATTGCTGGTAGCGACGGCAGCAACTCGCGCAGAATATCGAGGTAATAACGATACTCATACGCGCCGGCCTCCAGAATCGAACGGAAGAAATGACCGCGCGCGTGGCCCCACGAGAATCCCGTCCATGCTCCGCGCATCTCAGGCGATGCGGGGCAAATTCGCCCGCCCAGGTGCGGCGAGAAAAGAAGCCCGTCGCAACCGGGAGCGACCGCCGCTGCCTCCGCGCACAATGACTCGTAGGACACCGTCTCGCACCGGAACTGCTCGCGATACCAGCGCAGCGCAAGGCCGCCGCCGCCGACGTACCCAAGCGGATTCCAAACACCGGGAATCACCGATCGCATCGTGATCAAAGCGCGATGCCGGGTGTCGGCCACATATCGATCGGTCGTGCATGCGAGCACCGCTGCCGTTCCCGCCGAGTCCAGCAGCATGCCTGGCCGCACGACGCCCGCCCCCAACGCGCCCGCCGCCGTATCGCCGCATCCGGCCGCCACCGGCGTACCCGAACGCAATCCGAAAACGGCCGCTGTGTCCGCGTCCGTCTCACCCACCACCTGCCAGGGCTCGACAATCTTCGGTAGTTTCTCGCGTTCCAGGCCCAGCACGCCGCAAAGCGTATCGGACCACTCCCCAAGTTGGGCGTCAGCGGCCGCGGTGAAGTGAAGGAACGTGGCGTCCATAAACGCGTCCTCTGCGCGCGTAGCGCACACGCGGCCCGCCACATATCCCGCTGGTGTGACGAACTTCACAATGCGCGCATAGTCGCCCGGACGCTCGTGCCGCCACCACATCATCTTGGGTCCGTGGTCGCACGTGGGCGGGCATCCCGAAAGAGAGGTGATCTGCTCGCCGTGATTCCGCGCGAGTTCATCGATATACGGTTGGCAGCGCATGTCCAGCCACGAATCGAACCGCACGGCCGGACGGAAATTTCCGTCCACAGCCCCGATCCCCGCCATCTGGCTATCAAACGCCACTGCGGCGACCCGCGCCGGATCAGCACCCGACTCGCGCAGGCAACCGCGCACGGCCTCCGCCGCAGAGCGGTAAAAGTCCTCCATGTCCTGCTCAACCGCTCCCGGGTAGGGCTGATGCAGTCGCACCTCGACACGTGCCTCAGCCAGACAGACTCCGTCCAGCCGGTACAACCCGGCCTTGGTGGCCGTGGTTCCGAGGTCGACGCCGACGAGCAGATTTGCTATCATCCTGTACGTACAGCAGTACAATAGCATCCTCGATTGCGAGATGTCAACGTCTTTCCCTGGTGGCACTCCTGCCCGTGCCGCGGTAAGCCATTGCTAGTATGATAGGATGATAGCTAATGGTCAACCGTCCGCGCCTCCTCCCCCTATCCTTTTCCTCCACCCCCGACGACGTCTTCTCCGACCAACTGAAAGCCCTTCACTCCCTCCTAAGCGATTGTGCCGAAATCCTCCCCCCGGCCGAGTTGGGCACGGAACTGCCCCCCGCGGACGCCGTCGTCCTGCCCCAACTACTCGGCGACGCCTATCGCCGCGTGGATGCTTTCCGTCAGATTCGCTCCCCCATCCTCGTCATGACCTCCGAGTTCGGCACGGTCTCCATGTGGGACTGGGAACTCCTGGCTTATCTCAGAGCCGAGGGCGTCGATGCGATTGCCCCCTATACGGTCGATCAGGCCCGCGCATTGTGCCGCGCCCTCCGCGTGAAAAGCGAACTCACCCGCGCGAAGTTTCTCGTGTTCCAGGATGAACCCGGGGAAGGTTTCCAGGCCAGCATCTTCAAGCGCTTTTACTGGTGGGAAGCCGAGTGCACCGAACGAATCCGCGAGAAGTTCGGGCTCACCATTGTCCGCAAGAGCTTTCGCGCACTGGGCCAGGCGGCACGTGCCCTCTTCGATTCCGACGCCGACCGTGTCCTCGCCGAACGCAACCTCGCCTCCGCTGGCCTCGCTCCCCTTCCGCTGCGGGCCGCGGCCAAGCTCTACCTCGCCATCGGCCACGAACTCGACGCTGATCCCGCCATCCAGGCCTGCGGCATCAATTGCCTCAACGAATCGCACTTCTCCGACTCCACTCCCTGCCTGGCCTGGGACTGGCTCTACGAAGACCGCAAACTCATTTGGGGCTGCGAAGGCGACACCATGGCCATGCTGACGAAGTACCTGCTGCATCATTCGCTCGACGTTCCGATCATGATGACCAACCTGTATCCCTTCCTGCTGGGACAGGCCGCGCTCAAGCATGAACGCATCTCCCATTTCCCCCAAGTCGCCGATCCGGAAAACCACATCCTCGTCGCCCATTGCGGATATCTCGGGGTCCTGCCGCGCGCCTTTGCCTCCGAGTGGACGCTGAAACCTAAGGTCCTGGCCATCGTCGATGATCAGGCCTCCGCCATCGATGCCCGGCTGCCCGAAGGCCCCGTAACGCTCGCCAAACTAGGTCCGCGCCTGGACTCACTCAGTCTTACCGAAGGTGCGCTCACCGGTTATGCCCAATACCCTGGCTCGGATTGCCTGAACGGGGGAGTAATCCGCGTGCCAGACGGACATCGCTTCGTGAATTCGCTGAACTCGCACCACTATCTGCTCATGACGGGCCACGTCCGCGCCACCCTAGAACTCGTATCCCGCGTCTTCGGCATCCGGCTCGAAGTGATCTAACAAAGTTCAGCGCGGCAGCGCGAAAGCGACGTAGGCATCACCCAGCTCGCCGCCCAGCTTGCCACCGCCTGTGGCCGGAATCACAACATACTGGCGTCCACCGGCTTCATACGTCGCCGGCGGCGCATAGCCGCCGAACGGCAAGCGGTGTGACCACAACTCTTTTCCCGTGTCGCGATCAAAGGCGCGGATTTTGTGGTCACGCGTGCCTCCACAAAAAACAAGTCCACCAGCCGTGACGATAGCGCCGCCGAAGTTCTCCGTGCCCGTTGGCGGTACGCCCACGCGTGTCAGTTCGTCGTACTCACCAAGGGGCACTCGCCACCGAATACGCCCCGTGCTCAGGTCGATCGCGTTCAACGTTCCCCACGGCGGCTTTGAGCCGGGATACCCCTCATGGTCGAGCAATTTCGGATAGCCGTTGTAGACATATTGTCCCGTGCCCACGTTCTGCCCTGCGCTCCTCTCCTTGCCCAGAAGATACGCGACGATCGCGCTCCGCTGCTTCTCCGTCATCCGGAACGGCGGCATCGCGCCTTGCCCGTCGCGGATGATCGTGTTCAGCTTCTCGATCCCTCGTGCAGCCATCGTCTCCACTGGCAACGCCGGCGCGCCCGCTCCCTCTCGCGCATTGCCGTGACAGGCCGAACAGAGCTGCGCGTACGCCGTCTGCCCCGGTCCCACCGCCTTCGCCCTGGAAACCGTGATGATCCACGGCACCTCGTTGGAACTCACGAACAGTAGTGACGATTGCGGATCGAACGCCGCGCCTGTCCACTCAGCGCCGCCGTGAACGCCGAAAAAGACATTCGGCCGTCCCTCTTCAAACGGATGGAACCAGCCCATCGTGGCGTTCTCGAGCTTTTTGAGGACGAACGCGCGCGCCTTGGCCGTACGGTCCGTGATATCGGCCTCCGTAAACGCCTGCCGCGCGAACGGCTCGGGTAGTTCCACGTCCGGCTGATACTCTGCTGCCTGCTCGCCCGGCAGCTTGGAGGCGGGCGCCCGCCGCAGGCGGAATGGAAATAGCGGCTTGCCGGTAACCCGGTCCAGCAGGAGCGTGTTCCCTAGCTTTGTAACCTGTGCCACTGCGTCGACCCGCGTGCCGCCCCGATCTACCGTCACCAGCACCGGCGGGGCGGGGATGTCGAGGTCCCATATGTCGTGCCGGATCTCCTGGAAATGCCAAATGCGTTCACCCGTCGCCGCGCGCAGCGCAATCACGCAGTTCGCGAACAAGTTGTCTCCGGGGTGGTTCACGCCAATGAAATTCGGATGCGGTGATCCTGTGCTCACGTAAACAATGCCTCGGTCCACGTCGGCCGCTATTCCGCCCCAGATGTTCCCGCCCGTCCGCGGCGGTCGCGAATCCGCCACCCCGAACGGGCCCGCCATCTGCGCTGGGCCTCGGCCATCGAGGTCTACCGTCGGGCGCTCGATCTCTGGGCCGAGCTGCGCGGCTGGCTGCGGCCGTGCGCTGGTTAGCCAATGGTTGGGCAAAGTTCGCGCGGCGCCCAAATTCCCCGCAGGGCATGCCCTCCGAAGCGCGTTAGCGCGAAGGAGGGGCCTGCTTCAAATCCTTCTGCATGGACTCACCGGCCGCCAGGAGCTCGGCGTGGGTGGCGGCGTCG
>CAYUZM010000130.1:379-10318 GCA_964449665.1 uncultured Solibacteraceae bacterium | reverse complement strand
TCGCTCGGCGTGTTCACAATGCCGTTGCCGAAATGCCAGAACCACACGCGGTTCACCATCACGCGCGCCAGCAGAGGATTGCGCCGGTCCGTAAGCCACCGCGCGAGCGCTTTACGTCGCGTTGCATCGTCCGCGCCGGCGGGAATCTCCAGGTCGGCGCTCAGTGTCTTGATCGCGCTCAACGCCCCTGGAGGAGCCGGCTCGCCGGGCTTGGAGAGGCTTCCACGCTCTAATACAAACGCCGGCTGCATCGGTTCCGGATAAGCCGCATGCACGCTCGCCAGCGCCGGAATCGAACGCATCTGCGCGTCCAACTTTTCTTTCTCTGCGAGCAGCGCCCGCCACGGCCCCTGCTTCTCGGCGGCCACCGCAGCGCGCAGTTCCTCCGCCGAAATCTCAGGCATCAGCACTTCCACGTCGGCGTCGTGTTCGATCGACGAGCCAATCTCCTTCCACGTCACGCCGTCCGTCGAACTTTCAAAACGGTAGACCTTGGGCATGCCGTCGCGCCCGCCGCGCGCGGCGTCGGTCGACCAAATAAGCTCGCTCACCGTCCAAGGCGCGGGCAACTCGATTTCGACGACCGCGGGCTTCTCCGCGCTCGCGGCCTCCGCCGCCGTCCAGTTCTGAATCACATGACTCGACGAGAGCACCTCCAGCCGGTCTATCTTGGCGAGCTTACCCTGGTGCGACGTGATTACCATACGCAACCGTTTGGTTGTCGATGGAGCGACGCGCTCCCGGTTCCAGATCGGATTTACCGGCAGCCGGCGCGCGGCGTCCCCCCGCTCGCGGTCGAACCGCAAATACTTTTCACGCAACAGCCGCGCGCGCGGCGCATCCTCGATGGCGGCAATTTCAGAGCGAAGGCGTTTCAATTCCCGTTCGACGGGTTCAACCAGTTGTTTGCGCTGAGCCTTCTCGTCTTCGGTCGCTACCACGCGCTCGCCATACGTTACACCGTTGAACACGGCCCCGAGCCGGTAGTAGTCGCGCGTGGGAATCGGATCGAACTTGTGGTCGTGGCATCGGGCGCAATTCACCGTCAGGCCCATGAAGGACGCCATCGTCGCCGTAATCATGTCGTCGAGTTCGTCCTGGCGGATCGACATCGCCATCAGCTTGTCCTTGTTGATGCTCTTGGTCACCGAATCCCACGGGCCGGTCACCAGAAATCCCGTCGCCGCCGTCGCTTTCGGGTTGCCCGGATACATCGCGTCGCCCGCCACCTGCTGACGCACGAATTCGTCGTAAGGCATGTCCCGATTCAACGCCTCGATCACCCAGTCGCGATACTTCCACGCCGTGAAGCGTTCGTTGTTGTGCTCACCGCCGTCGGTCTCGCCGAACCGCGCCACGTCGAGCCACAACCGCCCCCACCGCTCGCCGTATTGGGGCGAGGACAGCACTTGCTCCATCGCCTCCGCGAATGGCCGCTTCAAATCCTCCGCCCGCGGAGGCAGCCCGGCAATCGCGAAATGCACGCGGCGAACGAGTGTCCGCTCGTCGGCACGCGGCGCAAAGTCCAGCCCCTTCTCCCGCAGCCTGTGCGCAAGAAAGGCATCGATCGGATTAGTCATACCTTCTACCTGCGGCACGTTCTGCGCCTACGGCGGTTGCAGCGCCCACCAATCCAACCCCGCGCGCGCCTTCTTCTGATGGAACGATTCCGGCCCCGACCACGCCGCGCCGCCTTCAATCCATTGCCGCAGTACGTCCACTTCCGCGCCCGGCAACGCTCCGGCCGGAGGCATCTTGCGCGACGCGACAAACTGGAACAGACGGCTCTCGGCGGGTTTGCCCGCCAACAGATCGACGCCCTGCTTCCCCCCGCGCATCAGCGCCTCGCGCGAGGTCACGTCCAGTCCGCTCATCTTCGTTTCGGGGTTGTGGCAGGCCGCGCAGCGCTGTTCCAGCAGCGGACGCACCCGCTCGGTGAACAGGTCCTGCGCGCGCAAGGGCGCGCACTCCGACGCGAGGGTCGCCACCAGGGCCCAATGCACATGCCGCATGCCGAATATAATGGCACACCGGATGCGCCCTTTCCTGCTTCTTCTCACCCCGCTCGCTCTGGCCGCTCAAACCGCCGTGCTGGAGAATTCGACCGTTCGCGCCGTGTTCGATCTCGCGGGCGGCTCGCTCATCGAGTTCCAACTACGCGACGCGCCCCTCAATCCGCTGACGTGGGATTCCCGGGGCGAGCCCAACGCTCCGCGTCCGCGAGGCCACTTCATCTGTTTCGATCGCTGGGGACAGCCTTCGGCGGCCGAATTGAAGAACGGCATGCCCTTCCACGGCGAGGCCACGCGAGTGCGCTGGAAACTGCATTCGGCCACACCGGCCGCGCTTCGAATGAGCGCCGCCCTGCCCATCGCCGGACTCGCCATGGACCGCACTGCCCAGATTGCTGGCGCCGCCGCGTTGCGCGTAACGGAGACCGTCACCAATGGGAACAAACTCGGCCGCATGTACAACCTGGTTCAGCACCCTTCTATTGCGCCCCCGTTCCTCGACGAGACGACCGTCGTCGATTCCAACGCCCGCAAGGGCTTCATGCAGTCAAGCCCCATGCCCAACCCCGAAGAGCCGCCCGTCTGGTGGCCGCGCGCACTCCACGAAGGCCATGACGTGGATCTGCGCCATCTCACGAGTGACCACAACCCCAACGTCGTTTCCTACGTCGTCGACGAGGAATACGGCTGGGTTACCGCCGCTTCGCCCGCCAAAGGTCTGCTCATTGGCTATCTCTGGCGCGTGCGCGAATATCCCTGGTTGAATATCTGGCGCAACGTCGAGAAGGGAAAGCCCACGGCGCGGGGACTCGAGTTCGGCACCACCGGCCTGCACCAACCCTTCGAGACCCTTGTCGCGAAAAGCCGTATCTTCGGCCGGCCACTCTACGATTATTTGGACGCGAGCGGTTCCGCCACGCGCTCCTATGCGGCTTTTCTTGCCAAGATCCCCGCGGGCTATCAGGGCGTGGCAAAAGTGAGCTACGACGGCGCGCGGATTACGCTCACCGAACGAGGGTCCGCTCGTGTCATCGCCATCGAAACCGGCGCGCTGTTTCCCGACTAGTCACGCCGAATTGGCCGGCTGAACCACGGGTAGAGCACGGGTAGAAGAATAAGTGTGAGCGATGTCGCGCTCACTAGCCCGCCAATCACCACGCTTGCCAACGGTCTTTGCACCTCCGCGCCGGTGGATTGCGAAAGCGCCATGGGGACAAACCCGAAGCTCGCCACCAGCGCCGTCATCAGCACGGGCCGTAGCCGCGACGCGGCCCCTTCCAGCACGGCCTCGCCCATCGAAAGGCCGCGCTCACGCAGCCGGTTGATCGCGCTCACCATCACGATTCCGTTCAACACGGCAACGCCTGAGAGCGCAACGAATCCGATGAGCCCCGAAAGGTTCAGGTTCATCTCGCGCAGCCACAGGGCCGCCACGCCGCCCACCAGCGAAAACGGCACGATGAGGATCAACAACGCCGCCTGCCGGAACGAATGAAATGTCGCATAGAGAAGCCCGAAGATGATGGCGAGAGAAATCGGAATCACCAGCGCCAGCCGTTTCATCGCGCGTTCCTGATTCTCAAACTGGCCGCCCCAGTCGATTGCGTAGCCGGGCGGAATCTGCAATTCACGCGCAACCCGGCGCTGCGCTTCGGCGGCAAAGCTGCCCAAATCGCGCCCCCGCACGTTCGATTGCACTACAATGCGCCGCTGCCCCCCTTCGCGCGAAATCACCTCCGCGCCGCGGGTCACCACCACGTTCGCCACGCGGCCTAACGGAATACGCTCGCCCGCCGGTGCGTGCAGCGGCAGCGACGCTAGCGTCTCCACGTCTCGTACGCCTCCGCCGGCCACCTTGCCCACGACAGGAATGCGGCGCTGCCCGATCACCAATTCACTGAGCGGCTCGCCCTGCACGGCCGCACGCACCACCTGCTCCACATCGGTAACGTTCAGGCCGTACCGCGCCACCGCCGCCCGGTCGACAATCACCCGCAACTCCGGCACGCCCGTCGTGATCTCCAATTGCGAATCGGCCGCGCCGGGCACACTCGACAGAATACGCAGCGCGCGTTCGCCGATCTGGTTGAGCACGGCCGGATCCTCGCCGAAGATCTTCAGCGCCAGGTCGGCTTTGATGCCCGAAATCACCTCGTCCAGCCGCATCGCCATCGGTTGCGTAAAGTTGTAGCTGACGCCGGGCACCTCCTCCAAGCGCTTCGACATCCGCGTGATTAACTCCTCCTTCGCCGCGCCACGCAGGGATTCGTCCGACCGAAGCTGCACGTAGACGTCGGCTTCGTATATGCCCATCGCCTCCGTCGCCAGATCGGGACGTCCCAGTTTGGTCACCACGCCCGCGACCTCATGGAAGCTCAGCACTCTCTTTTCCACCTCGCGGCTCAAGTTCACTGAGTCCGTGAGCGCGATGCCGGGCAACTTGCGCGTCGTGATCAAAATGGAGCCCTCGTCGAGCCTCGGCATGAACTCGGAGCCGATGAGCGCGAGCGAGTACATCGCGCCGGACACCACCACCAGGCTCGCAATCAGAACCAACGTGCGAAGCCGGATGGCCGTGCGAAGCGTCGCGCGGTAGAGGTCGAGGACACGCTCAAACCATCCGCCCGCGTGCTCGGCAACGCCTTTCGACAGCAGAAGCGCCGCCGCGCTCGGCGCGATAAAGAGGGCGTACGCCAGCGAGCCGATCAACGCGCTACAAACCGTGATCGCCATCGGCCGGAACATTTTCCCTTCGAGACCTTCCAAGAACAGAATGGGGAGGTAGACCGCGATGATGATGCCCACGGCGAACGTGATCGGCCGGCCCACTTCGAGAGACGCTTCGCGCACGCGTTCGATGGGGTGGAAGGGCAGCCCGTCTTTGCGGCGATGAAGGCGGCTCACCGAGTTCTCCACCATCACGACCGCTCCGTCGACAATCATCCCGAAGTCCACCGCGCCGAGGCTCATCAGATTCGCCGTCACCCCGAACGCGGCCATGCCAATGAACCCAACGAGCATGGACACAGGAATGGCCATTGCAACAATCAGCGCCGCGCGCAGGTTGCCCAGGAACAGGAGCAGAACAAGAATCACGAGCGCGCCCGCTTCCAGGAGATTCTTCCGCACCGTTGCCAGTGTGCCGTCAATTACAACAGACTGGTCGTAGAACGGAACGAGGCTCACTCCCTTTGGCAAACGCAAGCCCGCGATGCGCTCTTTCGCCCGCGCGATGACGTTGCGCCCATTCTCGCCCTTCAGCATGATCACCATGCCGGAGACCGTCTCACCCTTACCGCCCTTAAGCGTCGCTCCTTGGCGTAGCAACGCGCCCTCGCCCACCTCGGCGACGTCGCGCAACATCAGCGGCGTCCCGCGGCTTGCGCGCAGCACAATGAGCTCCAATTCGGACGCCTGCCGCGCGCGGCCGATCCCGAGCACCGTGTACTGCTCCGACGCATGTTCGATAAAGCCGGCGCTGAAGTTCTCGTTGTTCTCGCGAACGCGGTCGAACACCTCGCGCAATGTCAGGTCGTAGGCGCGCAGTTTTGCGGGGTCCACCCGGATCTCCACACGGGCCGTTTCGCCCCCCCACGTGTTCACTTCACTCACGCCGCGCACGGTGCGCAACTGATTCTTGATCTGCCAGTCGTGCAGCGTCTTCAATTCGCGCGCGGATAGTCCGCCGCCCTCCACCGTGTATTGGAGTACCTCGCCAAATGCCGTTGCCACGGGCCCCAGCGCGGGTTCCAAGCCGGCGGGAAGACGAGACCGCGCCTCTTGCAGCCGCTCGTTCACCAACTGCCGCGCAAAGTAGGTCGGCACGTCGTCGTCCAATACAAGCGTTACCATCGACAGGCCCAACTTCGAGATGGAGCGGATTGCCTGTGTCTTCGGAATGCCCATCAGCGCGGTCTCCAGCGGATAAGAGACCAGTTGCTCCACTTCCTGCGGCGCCATTCCCCCACACTCGGTGAGCACGACCACCTGGTTGTTCGTCATGTCCGGGAACGCCTCGATGGGCAGCCGCGACATCGTCCATACGCCCCAAACAACCACCGCGAGTAGCCCGGCGAATACCATCGCGCGGTGCCGCAGATGAAAATCGATCAGCGCTTGCAGCATCCTGGCGGCCTATTCCGACTCCAGGCTCGACTTCAACAGTTGCGACTTCAGAAGAAAGCTACCTTTCACCACCACGCGGTCGCCCGGCCGCAAGCCCTGGAGCACCTCGACTCGCGGTCCGTTCTTTTCGCCAAGCGAAACCGCCCGCATGGTGTACTGGCGCGTTCCCGTTTCTACAAACACCGCCGAGGTGCCTTGTATGTCCTGCACTGCCTCGCTCGGAATGAGTATGCCCGCGCGCGAACCGCCGGTGGCGATCTCCACACTGGCGTATCCTTCCGGCTTTAATGCCTGGCCGGCGGCGGCGATCGTGATCCACACCTCGGCAGTTCGCGTTTGTGGGTCCATCTCTTCGCCCACTCGATCCACGCGACCCGTAAACACACGGCCCTCCAGGGTGGGAATCTCCACGCGCGCCACCGCGCCCGCGCGAATCGATGGCAAATGCTGTTCGCCTACGCTTGCGATCAGCCGCAGCTTGTTCAGGTCGCTCACCACGATCAACTCCTGGCCCGCCGTGACCACGCTGCCTTCGGTCACCAATCTGCGCAGCACCACGCCCGCGCCGGGAGACTTCACCGGCACCAGGTCTTCGTCATGCAGGTTGTCGCCAGGTTTATGATCGTCGGGCTCGCTTGGATCGATCTGGAGGTTTTCCACCAGATGCGTTTCGGTTCGCCGCAAATCCACTTCCGCCGCGCGCACGCTTGCCTGTGCCGCCAGCAAGTCCGCCTCGGCCCTCTCCAGTTGATCGAGCGAGCCGGCCTTCAGATCCAGCAACTTCTTCGCCCGGTCGCGCATGCGCTCGGAAATGCCCAGCGCCGCTTTCGACCGCGCCAGTTCCGACCGCGCCTTCGCATATTCCGCACGCGCCTCATGCACATCGTGGCTGTGCATCCTTGCCAGCACCTGCTGAGGCGCCACACGATCGCCCAACTTCACCAGAATCCGAATCATTCGCCCCGCCGTGATGGCCCCGACTTTCCACGTCGAATCCTCATGCGTGGTCAACCGGCCTGTCGTCCGCACCAACTCCGACGTCGATCGCTCACGAACCTCCTCCACCGAGATCCACTCCACGCCGGCCATTTTGGCGTCAACCGTCACCACCCCTTTCTCCACGGGGGGCTCGGCTTTGCTTTCGGCACGCGCCGTTTGCGGTGCGGCCGGTTCGGGCGCGCGGCCGCATCCGGCAGCCGCCAGAAGCATGGGCGCCAACAGAATCGCTCTCTTCATGGCATCCCCAGCGCGGTCTCCAACGCCGAAACAGATTGTTGGTATTCGCTCAAAGTTTGGTAGTACAAGATTTGTGTCTCAATCCGTGCGCGCTCGGCGTCCAGCAGGCGGAGCAACTCAACGCCGCCCACGCGGTATGCCGCATCGGCAATCCGCTGCGACTCGTTCGAAAGCGCCATCATTGCGCTTAGAATCGAATCCACCTGCGTCTTGCGGATTGCCACCGAACGCCGCGCGCTCTCCACTTCGGCGCGAACCACGGCCTCTACGGCGGCGAGCGTCGATTCGGCCACCTTCACCTCCGAAAGGGCCGCGCTCAAATTGCCTTGATTCCGGTTCGCCGCGGGTAGGTCGACTTGAACGCCCCCGAGCATCGTATCCAGACCCGCCGTCCGCTTGTATCCGAACAGCACCTCAATATTGGTCTTCGCGAGCGCGGCCTGCAGCCGCGCCTGCCGTTGCGCCACAAGTTGCATCTGCCTCGCCAATTTCACTTCGCTCCGGCGTTCCAGCGCAGCCTCGGATGTGTCGGCGATCTCGGCCCGAAGCGTTTCCACCGAATCGCCAAATCTCACTTCGGGAAACTCGTTCTGTCCCATCTCGCGCAGTAATTCGATCCGCGCCCGCTCGGCCACGAGCCGCGCATTGCTTGCCGAAAGCCGCAGCCGCGACGCCTCCAACTGCACGCGCAGCAGATCCGATTCCGCTGTCGCGCCTTCCTTCACGCGCGCCTCGTGGTAGCGCACCACGCCGTCAAATCGCTCCACGTCCTGTTCTAACCAGTTTTGAATCTGAGCCGCGCCCGCCGCGCTCCAGTAGGCCATCTTGACGCGCGCTCGAATCTGCGCCAAGAGCGTCTCGCGCTCCAACTCCGCGCGGCCCACCACCGCGTCGGCGGCCTCGCCGCGCAACCCGCGCCGGCCCGCCGTTTCGAACATGTACTGGAGGTAGGCGAATTGGTCCGTGTCGCGGTTGAACTGAAACGCCGGGTTGCCGTACGGCCGCACGTTCTCCAGTTGTAGAACCAGCCGTGGGTTCGGCATCAGCCCGGCCTGCCGCCGCAGTCCCTCCGCGGCGGCGATGCGATTCTGCCCTGCCGCAAGCAGACCGTGAGTGGTCAACGCCCGCTCGATCGCCTCGCGCATCGTGAGCGTCAATTGCCCGAAGCCGCAGCAGCAACCGGCAAGAAAGAATGCGCACGCGCGCGTCCAGAATCGCATGAAATCCAACCCTCAGAGTAGGGAACGCGCGCATGCGCAGTCAACGCGATAATCTCTTGCAACTAAGCCAACGCCGCCAATCAACTCTGATAGAGTGTGGAGACTCGAAAGGAGAACTCGCCGCCGCCATGATGCGACTCAGTTGCCTGTCTCTCAGCTACCAAAAACAGTTCCGCGCCGGGAAGATGGACCTGTTCAGTTTCATCAAGACGGCCCGCTCGATGAACCTCGACGGCGTGGATCTGCACATGAACCACCTGCCCCGGTTCGACCGCGCCTATCTGAAGCAGTTGCGGCGCGCTTGTCTGGACAACGGCATGTCGGTTCCCAGTTTTCCCGTCTCCACCGAGTTCGCCCGCGACGCCTCCAAGATTCCCGCCGAACTCGAAAAGGCCCGCGTCGCCATGGAAGTGGGTCTCTATCTGGGCGCGCCGCTCATCCGCGTCTTTGTCGGCAGCGCTCCGTCGCCCGAGCGCACCGAAGAAGCCTTCAAGTACAGCGCCGAAGCCCTGCGCCGCTGCGCCGAAGTGGGCGCCGAGATTGGCATGGTCGTGGCCTTGCAGAATCACAGTGGACTCACCTCCACGGGCGACGACATGCTGCGCTTCCACAAAGAGATTAACCACCCCAACTTTTCTCTTGTACTCGACACCGGACACTTCACCGGGCGCGGCGGGCCGAACGGACCGAAGCGCGAAGGCCACACCTACGACAACTACTATCACAGCCTCGAACAAGTGGCCCCGCTCGCGCTCTACGTGCGTACGAAGCTCTATGAGGTGGAAGCCGACGGCCGTGAGAAGTTCATCGACTACAACCGCGTGTTCAATATCCTCAGGGGTGTGCACTACAACGGCTTCTGCAGCATGGTCTTTGAAGGCACGGAAGACGAAATGACGGCCATCCCGCGTGGGGCGCGATTTTTGCGCACCATGGTCGCCGCCGGCTGAACCATTGCGACGTGGCGCCACCGCCTGCATTCATCGACGCTCTCGAACAAGGCGCCATCTGCCTTACCGGCACCGCACGCCTCGCCCGCTTCCTGAACAAGGCTTACGCACAAGCGCAACAGGCGCGTGGCCGCGCTCGATGGCCCACGCCGCAGGTGCTCGCCCTCTCAGCCTGGCTCGACCGCCTGGCCGCCAACCACGCCCTCGTCTCCACTGATACCGCAATCGTCTGGCTCAGCCCTCGTCAGGAAACGCTGCTGTGGCGCCAGGTCATCGAATCCTCGCCACAAGCCGCGTCGATTCTCAACCTCCAACAAGCCGCTGAACAGGCCGCCTCCACCTGGGCCGCCGTCGCCGAATGGCAACTGCCCATGCGCGACTCCGCATGGGACCTCC
>CAYUZM010000130.1:0-369 GCA_964449665.1 uncultured Solibacteraceae bacterium | reverse complement strand
CCGGCGTTCAATCGCGCGCGCAACTCCCCGATTCCCTCACCGCGGCGATCGCAAAAGGACAGATCGCTGCCCCCGCCACCATCTACCTCGCGGGAATGCTCGACCGTACGCCCGCGCAAACGGCGCTCTTGGCCGCACTCACCGCCGCGGGCACGCGAATCGTCGACTGCGAAGCGGCCGCCGCGACCGCCGAACCGTCGCTCGACTCCTTTTCCAGTCCTCAGGAAGAGATGCGCGCCGCCGCCGAATGGGCGTGCCAGCGCCTCCGCGAAAATTCCGCGCAACGCTTGGCCATCATCGTGCCAGACCTCGCCCCCGATCGCGAGCACTGGGAACCCGTCCTTTCTCGCGTCTTTCCGTCCCGCATCC
>CAYUZM010000129.1:8438-10400 GCA_964449665.1 uncultured Solibacteraceae bacterium | reverse complement strand
GGGTCTGCGTACGGTGCAATGGATGTGCATGTTCGCGCGGGGCTGCGGGTTTTCCGGGCTGTAGGCGGCGTAAAAGGTTCTGGAATGATTTGTACCGAGGGCGTTCCGGCGTCCAGCGGGGCGGGGCGAAGTGGCGAGCTACATCAAGCTGTTTCTTTCGGCTCGGGCGAGGACGATGAACTGGGAAGCAGCGATTTTTTACGCCATGTCGGGCGTGATGATTTCACCGAAGTTTCTCTTCCATGCGGAAGCGCCGAACGAGACGGCCGAACCGAAGCTGGTGGGGCAATATGAGATGGCGTCGCGGCTTGCCTACTTCTTGTGGAGTTCGATGCCCGATGCCACGCTGATGCGGCTGGCGCGCGACGGGAAGATGCAGGACCCGGACGAGCTGCGGCGGCAGGTGGTCCGCATGTTGAAGGCGGAGAAGTCGCGCGAGCTGGCGGAGAATTTCACGGAGCAGTGGCTAGGCACGCGCGAACTGGGGCGCGACATCAAGCCGGACGAGAAGCTGTTTCCGGAATACTACGAGCCGGAGGTGATGTCGGGCATCCGGCATGAGCCGTTCCTGTTCGTGCACGAGCTACTCCTGGGAAACTTGCCGCTGACCGATCTATTCGACAGCGATTGGACGGTAGTGGCAACGAAGCTGGCGCGGTATTACAACTTCGGTCCGATTGAAGGACTGCGGCAGCAGCCGATCAAGGTGAAGATTCCCGAAGGCAAGCATCGCGGCGGTTTGTTGGGCATGGCGGCGATTCACGCGGTGTCGTCGTACCCGCATCGCACTAGTCCAGTTCTGCGCGGCAAGTGGGTACTGGAGAGCCTGCTGGGCACTCCCCCGCCGCCTCCGCCGCCGGACGTACCGCAACTGCCCGAGAACGCGACCGGCGACGCCGCGCCGAAGACATTGCGCGAGCGGCTGGAGCAGCATCGGGCCAACGCCGTGTGCGCGTCTTGCCACGACCGGATCGACCCGTTGGGGTTTGGCCTGGAGAACTACGACGTGGTGGGCCGGTGGCGCGAACAGGACGCGGGCAAGCCGATTGACACGCGGGGCGTGCTGCCCGACGGCACGCAATTCGAGGGCGTGGACGGGCTGAAAAAAGTGCTGCTGGACCGCAAGGACGACATCATACGCAACATGGTGTCGAAGCTGCTGGGCTATGCGCTGGGCCGCGGGTTGACGGTGGAGGACAGCTGCACCGTGGACCGCGTGATGGAAGCGTTGCGCCGGGACAAATACCAGGCGCATACTCTTATACAAGAGATCGTGTTGAGCGTACCTTTCCGGTACCAGCGCGGGAGCGATCCGCGCATCAGTGTTGGCGGAACCGAGATGCAAAGAGAGGCGACACCCAGATGAGCCGGATGACCTTATCGAGACGGACGTTATTGCGCGGCACGGGCGCGGCGATTGGATTGCCGTGGCTGGAGGCAATGATGCCGCGGACAGCGCGCGCAGCTGAGCTGGAGAAGGGCAAGGCTCCGGTGCGCATGGCGGCGTTGTATGTGCCCAACGGCATGCACGAGCCCACCTGGACGCCGAAGTTGAAGGGCGCCGGGAACGAATGGGAACTCAGCGAAGGCATGTTGCCGCTCACCGAGTTCAAGCCGTATTTGAACGTCTTCACGAACCTGTGGAACCAGGGCAGCAAGAGCGGCGACGGCCACTATGTGAAGCTCTCCGGTTGGTTGACATCGACCACGATTGCGAAAACCCTGGGCGTGGACATCAGCTGCAACGGCGTCAGCATGGACCAGATTGCGGCTCGCGGCGCCGGCAAAGCGACGCCGTTTGCATCGATGGAACTGGCCGTCGCGCCGGTGACCACGGGCGTGGACCGCAACGTGGGCTACACGCGCATTTATGGCTCGCACATTGCGTGGGCCGGCCCGACGCAGCCGCTGGCGCGCGAGATCAATCCGACCACCTATCAGCGCGAGGAATTCACCCGCAAA
>CAYUZM010000129.1:0-8428 GCA_964449665.1 uncultured Solibacteraceae bacterium | reverse complement strand
GTTCGGTTTTTTCTTGCCTGTTCCGGTCGACTTCTGGACCGAGCCTGGATACGGCACCACAGGACCGGTTAGTTCTGGACCGCGTTCTGGACGATGCGAAGGAATTGCGCGGGCAGTTGGGCAAGGCCGATCAACACCGGATGGATGAGTATCTGACGGTGGTGCGTTCGTTAGAGGCGCGGCTGGAGCGGGCTTCGGCGCCCGAGCAATCGACGTGGAAGCCGCGCGTGGCGCTCAACGAGGCGGACAAGCCAACAGGCATTCCGAAAGACTTTCCCGAGCATGTGCGGCTGATGCTCGACATGATGGCGCTGGCGTTCCAGACCGATTCGACCCGCGTGTGCACGTTCATGTTCGGCAACGAAGTGACGAACCAGAGCTTCCGTTTTCTGGAAGGCGTGACGGGCGGTCACCATGACTCGTCGCATCACCAGAACAAGGAAGAGCTGCTGCGCGACTATTTCCTCATTTCGCTGTGGCACGTGATGCAGTTTGCTTACCTTCTGGTGAAGCTGGGCGGGGGACAGGATGAACGGCGGAGAGTTGAACGTGCTGGCAATGGCGATGATCCTGTTTGGGGCGGGCCGTCGCGAAGGCAACAAGCACGATCCGAACAAGCTGCCGCTCGTGTTGGCGGGCAAGGCGGGCGGGCGGCTGCGGACGGACCAGCATTTGATGTATGGCCCGGATTCGCCGCTGGCGAACGTGTTTGTTTCGATGCTCGATGCGTTCGGAACGCCCGTGGAACGGTTCGCCGATTCGACGGGTCCGGCGGCGGGGCTGCTGGCCGGCTGATGGGCCGCTATCCGCGGATACTCCTCTTCATTGCCTGCCTTCCGCTATTGGCTCAGGATGCGCTGTTGCAGCGCGCCGATGTGCGGAAGGCATTGGCGTTTTTGGAGGCCAACAATGAGCGGCATTTGGCGACGCAGGTGAAGATCGCCGAGATTGCCGCGCCCACGTTTCATGAAGCGGAACGGGGGAAGTTTCTGGCGGAGGAGTTCCGGCGGCTGGGGCTGATGGGGGTTGAAACAGACGCCCAGGGGAATGTTTTGGGGTGGCGGCAGGGGGAGTTGGCGGACACGTTGGCGATTGCCGCGCATTTGGACATTGCGTTCGCGCCGGGCGTGGACGTGAAGGTGCGGAAAGAGGGCGCGCGGTGGTATGGCCCGGGGCTGGCCGACGACAGCCGGGGGCTGGCGGCGTTGCTGGCTATTGTGGAGGCAATGCACGAAGGGGCGCTCAAGACGCGGCACACGGTGTTGTTTGTGGCGAATGTCGGGGAAGAGGGCCTGGGGGATTTGGCGGGCGTGAAGTACCTGTTTCAGAGAAGCCCGCACCGCGAGCGGCTGAAGGCGTTCATTTCGATTGATGGGACGGATCCGGGGCGGATCGCCAATGGCGGCACGGGCGTGAAGCGATACCGCGTGACGATGCGCGGGCCGGGCGGGCACAGCTATGGCAATTTCGGACGGCCGAGTCCGATACACGCGGCGGCGCGGGCGGCGGCGCGGTTGGCCGATCTCGACGTTCCGGCGGCGCCGAAGACGACGTTCAACGTGGGGCGCGTGCAGGGCGGCACGTCAGTGAACGCGATTGCCGAGGAGTGCTGGTTCGAGGTGGATTTGCGAAGCGAAGATCCGGGGCAGTTGGACAAGATCGAACTGGCGCTGATGTCGGCAATCCGGCTGGGCGTAGAGGCGGAGAACGGCAAACGGGCGGCATCGGGCGAGAAGGTGGTGGCAGAGACGAAGCTGGTGGGCATGCGGCCGGCGGGGAAGACGGCGGAGTCGAATGCGCTGGCGAGGTCGGCGGCGTGGAGCGCGGGGGCGCTGGGGTTCCAGCCGGAGTTTCGCATTGGGAGCACGGATTCGAATTTGCCGATGAGCCTGGGGATTCCGGCTGTTACGTTGGGCGGGGGCGGGAAGTCGGACAACGCGCATTCGCTGCAGGAGTGGTTTGAGCCCGAGGAGGCGTGGAAGGGGCCGCAGATGGTTTTGTTGACGCTTTTGGCGTGGGATTCGAGCAGTATGCAGTAGAGGGGCGCGGCGAGTGGCTGTGCGCCTGTGTGCAGTAGAATCGGGAGAACTCGAATATGGGCTCGCCTGCAGCCAGGATCGGAGACATGACCGCGCACGGTGGCAGCATCGTGCAGGGCGAGCCGACCGTACTGATTGGCTTCATGCCGGCGGCGCGCGTAACAGACATGCATGTCTGTCCGATGCAGACGCCAGCCGTTGTGCCCGTGCCTCACGTCGGCGGGCCGATCATCCAAGGCGCGTGGACGACGCTGGTGGGGTTCATGCCGCAGTCGCGCATTGGCGATATGGCGATTTGCTTCGGTCCGCCCGACGTGATTGCGATGGGCGAGATGACGGTGCTCGTGGGGATGTCCGGCGGCATGGGCGGGCTGGGCGCAATGCTCGGGGCGGCGCTGGGCGCGCTGGGCAAGATTCTGAACGGCGGATTTCCCAAGGCCGTGAAGATGCCCGATGGTTCGGTGGTTACTCAGTACAACGAGAACATCACGATCGAGGGGACGCCCGAGTATCAAGCGAAAGTGGTGCGGGACCTCGATAAGATCTCCGAGACCGAGAGCGGCAAGAAGTTGTTGAAGTCGCTGGAAGACAGCGGTAAGAAGACACGGATCCACAAGACCGACCCAGGCGAGGGCAACGCGGCGTGGACCGACCCGGGGCCGCCCGCCGGCAGCGAAGGATACAAGAATGCCGACGGAACGCCGGGAGAGAAGGCCGATACGCAGGTTTGGTACGACCCGGACAAGACGAAACTGAGCGGGCCGCCGGGATCGCCTTACAACGATGCCGAATGGGCGAAGGAAGGGAACCGGCCGGCCGATGTCGGGCTGTTCCATGAACTGGTGCACTCCGACGATATGCAGCACGGCAAGCTCGACAACACGCAGGGAACCAATACTGGGGCGAAGGCGGGGACGCCGATCGAGAATTCGGAGCTACGGGCGGCGGGGCTGCCGCCGTACGACAAGGAAGAGTACTCCGAGAACACGTACCGCAAGGAAAAGGGCCTGCCGGAACGGGACTTCTATTGAGATACGCGCTGGCATGTGCGGTGATGTGCGCGGTGGCTGCGTGTTGCGCGCCGGCGCAGCGGAAGGCGACGAAGGAGAAGAAGCCGATGAACGGCGATGCCGTGTTGGAGACGAAGATCGAGGCGGGGGCGGGGGCCGTGAGCATTCGCTATTCGCTCGCGAACACGGGCACGGAACCGATTCTTGTATTCGACCGGATGTGGGACAACGAAAAAGGAGCGCTCGATCCGGCTTGGGCGTATGTGGAGATTCGCGGCGGGCGGGCGCTGGTGAAGCGGATGATGGAGAATCCGCCGGCGGGGCTGCGGGTTTCGGAGCCGAAGGTGCCGTATGGGCGTGAAGTGGCGCCGGGGGCGAAGGCTGAGGGCACGGTGGCGCTTCCGCTGCCACTGACCGAGCGGGGCGCCTATGATTCGTTCACGCATGCGTCGAAGCAGTTTGGCGATTCGCAGGTGACGGCGGTGGGGTTTGCGATTGGCTACGCGGCGAAGCCGAAGAATTTGCCGCCCGCATTCAAGCCGGTTGAATTAAACGGCGAGAAATTGTTGCTGCTGGATCGCGGGATGGTGGCTTCGATTCAGAAGACGGCGGCGAGCGAACCGGCGCAGCAAAGCGTGGCGGCGCGGGTGAAGCAGTAGGAAGCGGCGGCGATGGCTTTTTCGCTGGAACTCATTTCGGGGGCGGGCGCGGGACAGAAGCACAAGCTGGCCGAGGGCACGGCGCTCGTGGTGGGACGTACGGAGAAGGCGCAGTTTCAGGTGGCGGGCGACGCCACGCTTTCCGGTGCGCACTTCGAAGTCAAGGTGACCGCGGGGAAAGCGATGGTACGCGACGTGGGTTCGCGGGCGGGCACGTTTGTGCAGGGCGCGCGGATCGAGGGCGAAGCGGAGCTGAGGGTGGGCGACCGCGTGCAGGCCGGACAGTCCGTGTTCCTGCTGGACGAGGTTGCGGCGTTCGGGAGCTGGACGCTCGAAGCGACACCGAAGGATTGGGAGGAGTTGCCTGGGCAGGGTTACAAGGAGCGGGTGGAGAGCGGGCCGTTCAGCAATATTGTATTCACCGAAGAGGCGCAGGACTTCGATAAGGCCCTCACGGAGTATGTGGCCGATCAGAAGTTGATCTTGCGCGAGTTGCGGCCGGAATGGACCGTGGGCGAAGGCAAACCTCTGAAGTTTGCGGGGGCGGAAGAGGCGATGGTGCTGGAGATTCGAGTGCCGGCGGCCGAGGGTGGGCGCGCGGGCGAGGTGCGGCAGCTCTACGTGCGGAGGGCGAAGCGGTTCGGCACGGCGACGCTGACGGCGAGCGAAGAGGGAATGGCGGCGGGGCTCAAGGCGTTTGAACAGACGCTTCGGGGTGCGAAGTTCGAGCCCCAGGCGGGCGGGGCGCCGGCGGCTTAGCTTTCGAGCCAGGCGCGGGCGAAGGTTTCCGCTTTCATTTTGAGGTTCAGAGGTTCGGTGCGCTTCTCTTCCCCGCCCTCGAAATAGACGGCGACCACGCCTTTGGCCGTGGGCCTGAGTTCGACCTTCTTGTCTTTGGCTTCGAGGATGAGCGTGGTATCGCGCCAGTGAAAGCGCACCATGGTGCGTTGCGCGTGGCCGATGGCGCGGGCGGAGGTAAGCAGAGCGTTGGTAAAGGGGCTGGACTTGAGCGCGGCGGCGTGCGGAGCGGCAAGCCGGGCGGCATCCTTGGCGGCGGCTCGCTCGGCGTGCTGGCGAGCCAAAGTTTCAGGATCGCGGGCGTCGGCGGTTTCCAGCGCCTTCAGGTTGTTTTCGAGATTGTCCAGGAACGACACTGTTACAGGATAATAGGTCTCTCGCACAAAGGAGCGACTCATGAAGTATTTAATGTGCGCGGCGGTGTACTCGGTGAGCACACTGGCCGCCGCCGATTTGATCTTGCACAACGGGCGGATTGTCACCGCGGACGCGAAATTCAGCATCGCGCAGGCGATTTCAGTCACCGGCGGACGGATTGACCGCGTGGGGACGAACGACGAGGTGCTGAAGGGGCGCACGGCCGCGACGCAGGTGGTGGACCTGAAGGGCCGGATGGTGCTGCCGGGATTGATCGACGCGCACGTGCACGCGCTGGGGGCTGGGCTGAGCGAATATAAGCGGAAGCTGCCGCCATTGAACAGCATTGGCGAGATTCAGGCGTTCATTCGCGAGCGGGCGCGGACGACGCCGGCGGGCGAGTGGATCGTAGTGCCGCGCACGCTGCCGCCACGTCTGAAGGAGCAGCGGTTCCCAACAAAAGCCGATCTCGACGTGGTGACTACGCATCCGGTGGCTTTCGATGGAAGCTATGTGTGGGGCGCGAACACGATGGCGCTGAAGATGAGCGGCATCACGCGCGACACGCCGAATCCGCCGGGAGGCGAAGTCGTAAAGGGACCGGATGGGGAGCCGAACGGAATTTTGCGCAATGCGAACCGGCTGTTGAAAGGCGTGCCGCGCGAGTTGGGCTATTCGGACCAGGAAAAGCAGGACGCTCTGGAAACGATGCTGAAGCTGTACGCGGCGGCGGGGTTGACGGCGGTCGGCGACCGGGCGGTGACCGAGGAGGATGTAGCCGTCTATCAGAAGTTGAAGGCGGCGGGGAAGCTACCGGTGCGCGTGGTAATGACATGGCGCATCGACGCATCGCGCGACGTGGATGCCGTGGTGCGCGAGGTGCGGGAGCGGCCGTGGACGACGAACCAGGGCGACGACTGGCTGAAATTCGGAACCTTCAAAGTGACGCTCGATGGCGGACAGAGCGTAGGAACGGCATATCAACGGATGCCGTATGGCGAGTATGGGCGGCATTTGTATGGGCAGACGAATCCGGACGCGCGCGGGACGTTGTTCGTGGAGCCGAAGAAACTCACGGCAATTTTCAGCGCGGCGCGGGCGAAGGGGTGGCAGTTGACGTCGCACGTGCAGGGCGGGGCGGCGATCGATATTTTGCTCGACGTGTTTGAAGCCCTGGACAAGGAGAAACCGATTCGCGAAACGCGGTCGCAGGTGATGCATGGGAGCTTCATGAGCGCGGAGGCGGTGGCGCGGATGAAGAAGATGGGGATTCTGGCGGACGTGCAGCCGGGGTGGTTGCATCTGGATGTGCCCGCGCTCGAGAAGGTGTTTGGGTACCGGACGATGCGGTATTTTTTTCCGCTGCAATCGTTCGCGCAAGCGGGCATCGTGATGGCGGCCGGGAGCGACCACATGATCGGCCACGACAAGGACAAGGCAGTGAATCCGTTCAATCCGTTCTTCAGCATGTGGATGGCGATTACACGGCGAACAACGGAGGGGAAGGTGATTTATCCGGAGGAGAAGATTACGCGCGAGCAGGCGCTGCGGATGTACACGAACGGGTCGTCGCATCTGCACTTCAGCGAGAAGAAGACGGGGTCGCTGGAAGCCGGAAAGTATGCGGACCTGGTGATGATTGACCGGGATTTGCTGACGTGCGCCGAGGATGAGATTCGGGCCATTCAGCCGCTGGCGACGATGGTGGAGGGGAAATTGCGGTTTGGAAAGTGGTGAACTACTCGAAGACCTGTCCAGGCGTGATGATGAGCGCATGTTCGGCGAGTTCGAAATGGAGCACACCATGCAAACCGGTTTCGTCGAAGGCGGAGAACCGGTTGCGCTGCGGGTCGGCGAGCCAGACGTGGCGAACGCCTGAGGCGAGATACTCTTCGAACTTCTGCATCACGTTGCCGTGGGCGTCTCCGGGCGAAAGGACTTCGATGGCGACCTAGGGCGGGTTGGAAGGCGCGTCGCCGTTGGGCTTGTCGGGCCAGAAGACGGCGACGCCGGGAGCGCGGTAGACGCCGGATTTGAGGCGGATGCAGAGTACGAGGCGGACGATCAGACCGCGGGTCCGGAGCGGGAAAAAGAGACCGCCGAGGCTCGTCTGCGCCGCACTGTGCCGTTCACCGCCCAGATCGCGTTCCCCCACCTCGCCGTCGGCAAATTCGCGGTCGGGACCGTCGAAAGACGTGCGCAGGTACGTTTCCTCGTTGATTGCCGCGCGGGTTCCCATTTCACCAAGACACCTTCTCTGCGTGCGCCTGCGGTGTGCTGCTCCATGCGCCTGCGGTATGCTGCCCGAATGCGTCTGAGTGCGATATTCGTTGCCGCTTTGAGCTCCGCGGCGGCGGGGGGCACCGATTGGATTCAGTTTCGCGGACCGAACTCATCCGGAGTCTCGACGTCGACGAACCTGCCCACTACATTCGGTCCCGGGAGGGAGTTGTGGAAGACGGCGCTGCCGTCCGGTCATGGGTCGCCCATCGTCGTGGGTGATCGGATTTTCTTGAGCGCATTCGACGGCCGGAAGATCTACCTGATCGGTCTGGGCCGTGCGACGGGACGCGAACTCTGGCGGCGCGAGATTCCGCGGCCGCGCGTGCAGGCATTCCATCGATCGAACTCGCCGGCTTCGCCGACTCCCACTTCCGACGGCCAGAACGTCTACGCGTTCTTTACCGACTACGGACTGGTTTCCTATACCCGCGACGGCAAGGAGCGATGGAAGCTGCCGCTTGGTCCATTCAACAATCCATTCGGCCAGGGAGCGTCTCCGGTGCTTTCGGGCCCAACTCTGCTGTTGCCGTGCGATGCCGAATCGGGCGTTTTTTTTGTTGCCGTGAACAAAGACACAGGCCAGATCAAGTGGCGCGTCGAACGCACCGGATATAGGCGCGGATTCTCCACCCCGGTTCTTTACAAACCGGCCGGCGGACCCATTCAGGCGCTGCTGGCGGGCTCGTATCAACTAACGGCATACCAAGTGGAGACAGGCGCAGTGGCATGGTATGTACGAGGGCTGGCCTGGCAGTTGAAACCCACTCCCGTCATGGACGAGGAGAACGTATACGTGCTGGGCGAGTCGTCGGAAAGCGACTCAGATCCGGAGGAGCAGCTTCCTCCGTTCACCGTTACGGTGGGCAGACTTGACGCGAACAGGGACGGCAAGCTGAGTAGAAGAGAAGTGAACTATGCCTATCCGAAGATGCTCGGCCGATGGAGTGCCTACGATCTCGACGGCGATGGTTATCTCGGCGAGCGCGATTGGAAAATGTTTGAGCAAAAACGTGCCGCGGTCAACGGCATCCGAGCCATCAGTCTGGGCGGCTCGGGCGACATGACGAAGAACACCAAATGGAGCTATTCCAAGGCGTTGCCCAGTGTGCCATCGCCATTGCTCTATAACGGCGTGCTGTACATGGTGAAGGACGGCGGCATCCCGACCGCGATCGACCCGAAGACGGGCAACGTGCATAAGCAGGGCCGCCTGCCAGGTCTGCAGGAGCCGTTCTACAGTTCACCTGTGGCGGCCGACGGGAAGGTGTTCGTGCTGAGCGAG
>CAYUZM010000128.1:0-10403 GCA_964449665.1 uncultured Solibacteraceae bacterium | reverse complement strand
CGAGAACATGATGCAGGGCGCCGAACAGCGCGGGCTGCCCTATTTGTTCAAGCTGCGGCAGACCAAGGGGGTAGGGCAGTTGATCGGGCGCCTGGCCGCGCGTGGACACAAAGCCGGATGGCGGGCGGCCGGGCAAGGCTGGGAGGGAGTGGAGAGCCATCTGCAGTTGCAGGGCTGGAGCCGCCAGCGGCGTGTGATCGTGTTACGGCGGAAACTGCGGCAACGCGAGCCGGCATTGGAGGATGAGAGCGGGCAGTTGCGGCTGCCCGGCTGGGTGGTGGAGCACAAGGGTGGCGACTGGTATGAGCACGCGGTTCTGGTGACCAGTTGGGAAGAGAAGGAACTGCTAGCGGTGGTGCAAGCCTACCGCGACCGCGCCGACACCGAGAACATGTTCGACGAGTTGAAAAATCCGTGGGGCTGGACCGGGTTCTCGACACAGGATCTGTTGCGGAGCCAGTTGATGGCGCGAATGGTGGAGTTGATCTTCAACTGGTGGAACTTGTTCACGCGGATCGCCAGCGGCGACAAGCATGGCGAGGCCATCACCACGTGGCCGCTGTTCCTGCAGGGGATTGCGCGCCACACCCGGCACGCCCAACGGAACCACCTGAGTCTGTCCAGCCTGCATGCCAAGGCACGGCAAATCGCGAACTTACTGTCCAAAGTGAGCGGTTGGCTGCGAGCTTTTCGCGCGAGTGCGGAGCAGTTAGCCAGCGAAGCCCGTCGGCCGGCTCTGCTGCGCCGCATCGTCCACCATTTTCTCGCGGACTCGCCCCCAACCACGCCCTCTCCGGCGCTGCTGGAAACCTCCAACTGCCGGATCTAGGGTGATGCGACTGGAGTTGGGAGATTCCAGCGCGGAGGTAGTGCGGGCATTGGAGAATAGTCGGAAAGTGCTGCGTGGCTGGCGGGGCGGGTTTCGCCGCGCGGGTCCGAAGGCCGGATTGCGGAGTTGGAATGCATGATCGGCCACCAGGCGCTGGAGATCGTTGTTGGGGAAGTGCTTGCAGTGCATTGAGGAGTACCGGATGCTGCAGGGAGTGACTGGAAGTCCGCCGTCTACAGGAAGGTGGAAGGAAGTCAAGGCGGGGCGTGGACTGACGATTTCGCGCATCATGGAACTGGGCGGAGTAAGCCGGTCGGGCCTTTGCCGTTTTGACGGGGAAGCCGCCGAGGTCCGGATCCGGATGTAGTGGTGCGCGACGCGATCCAGCGCATCGCCCTGGAGTGGCCCAGCTATGGCCGCCCGCGGATCACGCGCGAGTTGCGGCGGCACGGTTGAACGGTTAACCCCAAACGCGTGTACCGGCTCATGCGGGAGGACAACCTGCTGTGTGTGCGAAAGCGCAAGTTCATCGTGGCGACCAACGCCAACCATGGGCGGAAGGTGTTTCCAAACCTGGCGCGCGGGATGGTGCTGACCGGCGTGGACCACCTCTTGGTGGCCGATATCACCTACATCCGGCTGCGAGAGGAGTTCGTATTCCTGGCGGTGATCCTGGACGCCTACTCGCGCCGGGTGATCGGGAGACGCGGGAACACGAGTTGACGCTGGCGACGCTACGCATGGCGCTGACGAGCCGCATGGTGCAAGCGCGGACAGGTCCATCACTGCGACCGGGGCTCGCCGTGCGCCAGGCACGACTAGACTGGACTGCTCGCCGGCAAAAAGATCGAAATCAGCATGTCACGGAAGGAAAGCCCTTGGGAAAACGCGGGCAGCAAGTCGTTCGTGAAGACGCTGAAGTACGAGGAAGTGTGATCGCGCCGAAGCCGCGAATCCACTGTCGCCGCTGAACTGAAACTTCTTAGTGGCTCACGCGGTGAGCGTCTGGAGATCTTCCGCTACAGGCACGTGTATGAGGTTGCCGATACTTGTCAAGTGCCTATTCACTTCTAGGTTGAATAGTCCGGCGCGCCACCCACATGAGGATTGTCGCGACGCCCACAATGGATACCGTCGATGGTTCCGGGATCTCTGCGTTCCCGCCAATGAACTCGAAGTTATCAATTGTAAAACTGCCGGTGAAGTCCCCAGAGTCGGCAAGCCACTCTAGTGAGGCTATACTTTGGAACGCCACTGGAAAAAAGACTGTTGTGCCGGCCATCGTCCCAGTGATATCTAATACGTCTCCGTTGTTGCTGCGAAATCGGCCCTGAAAGGTTGGATCTGTATTAGAGGAATCGACATAGAACGAGATCGGCGTGAAGGGAATATTCCCCAGATATGTGACAATCGCGCTGCTCGCACAGCAAAGCGAATGAATGCCTAAACTAGGCGTACCATTATCAGTGAAGCCGATATCGTTGTCGTAGGAAACCAGATGATCATTAAGGGGATGGCCCACGGGCGAGACTTCGAACGTGAGGCCCGCTTCTGTGTACGAGAAAGGGTCGTCACCAAATGCAAGCGAGTCAAAAGTGACGACCGCTCCGTGCAATCCACCCGCAGTCAGTGCGACGAGCACGATGATTGTGAAGATTCTAGCCACCAGGCCCTCCTCTAGGGGAGACGAGGCAACACGCTGACGCCACCAATCGTCCCCAGTACTAGCGCGATAGTACCATTCTTCGTTTCCGCAGTCAATTATCATGCCATTACGGATAAAAGTAATTGACGATCGCTTGGATTGGATTGCTTACGCTCGCACGCCGTCCTACAGTCCTGGCCTAGGGTTGTGGGCATTCAGTTTTCTCAAGGTATCGGCCGATCAATCTGGAATCGTATATGTATAATGTTTTTGTTGCTTATTTTCAAATAGTTACAGGGAATGGATATGGGTACGTTCTACTCATCGAAGATCTGGGTTACTCTCTCCGCAGAGCAACCCAAGTTGATGCCTTGTCGTCGACTCAATTGCAGGACATTCCAGGCGAAAGCACTTATGTAAAAAATTAAAACTATTTAATTAAATGTAGCGACACGAGATTGCGGCAGTGTGAATGTGAAAATACCATTGGTACTAGACCGCAACTTTTGGTGCGCCGCAACGATTGCCAGCGAGGGAGGGCACCATCCATGTAGTCGTCGATAGGCATGGTAGATAGCGAACGGTTTGGCACGGGAACTAGCAGGATCGAAGCCTCGTGACAGATCCAGCCAGGGCCTGGTGGGCAACCCGACATACCGAACACGTACCGCGATTGAAGCCTGTGCAGGCTTCGAAAGTGAAGTTGTGGGTGCGGATCCCGCTGAGAATGAGGGAAGGCGCGCGAACAGGGAAGAAATCGACAAGCACCTGAGCCTATCCGCAGGGGGGAAGTGGGCACGCCGTGCCAGAAAGGTAGTCCCGTACTTGTGGGAACCCCGCGCCTGGTTGGGTTCGCAGCTAACCTTCCTCAATGGCTAGGGGCAACGTGGCGATCTCCACCTTTGACGGCCAACCCCTTTCAAAGGCTGCCAACCGACGTACCATCTCGATCACGAAGACCCATTCTAGGCCTTTCGAGGACGGTATTGGCAGCCGTTGAAGTACGCCAAGCCGCGCATCAATCGGTCTATCAGAGCCGGAGCGGCCGGACGTCCCCGTCCAAGACGAGATGCTAGCTTTTCACCCTTCTGATTGTGAAGAGCCAATGTTGGACTACGCTGCCAGCACTGACCAAACCCACCGGTGACAGTCTGGAGTTGTCGGCGTTCTATGAGCGCTACGAAGGAGACGGGCGGCGGAACAATCCCTACGATCCGGCGATGCTGTTAAAGGTTCTGATCTAGGCCTATGCCAGCGGAGTGTTCAGTTCGCGTCAGATCGCGCGGAAGCTGGAGGAAGATGTGGCCTTCCGCGTGTTGGGGGCCAACAATTATCCTGACCACCGGACGATCAACCGTTTCCGCCAGCAACACCTGAATGATTTCCAGCAGATCTTCCTGCAAGTGGTGCTGCTGGCGCAGGAGCTGAGAGTGCTCAAGCTGGGGACGCTGGTGCTGGACGGCACAAAGTTGCGGGTCAATGCCAGCAAGCACAAAGCGATGAGTTATGGCCGGATGCAACAAGAGCAAGCGCGTCTGCGGCAGGAGATCCAGGCATTGAGCGAGAGCGCCGGGCGCGCCGATGCGGCCGAGGACGAAGCCTATGGAGCACTACGGCGCGGGGATGAGATTCCTGAAAAACTCCGGTTCCGCCAGCAGCGCCTGGAGCAGATCGAGGCGGCCAAGCGACGGTTGGAGGAGCGGCAGATGCAAGCCGACCGGGAAGCGGGCCGGCGCGAAGACGACAACAACGACGCCTCCGGGCCACGTCCGCAAGGAGGCCGTTCCAAGTACCGGCGCTCGTTTGGCGCGGTGCCGGACAAGCAGCAAGACAACTTCACCGATCCGGAGAGCCGGATCATGAAGACCAACGATGGCTTTCAGCAGTGGTACAACGCGCAGGTGGCTGTGGAGGGGGAGTCGCGGTTGATCGTTGCCACTGAGGTGGAGCAATGCGCGGCCGACAATGGTTGCCTGGTGACGATGACGGCGGCGGCTGAAAATAACTGCGGCGCCAAACCGGAGCGCGTGCTGGCCGATGCGGGCTATCGTTCCGAAGAGGGTTTTCAGCAACTGGCGCGGGAGGGAATCACTGCCCATGTCTCCCTGGGCTGGGAAGGCAAGGCCGAACCCCAGGGGTGGTCGAAATCCGATCAGCCGGCCACGGTGGCCATGCGAAGGCGCTTGGCGAGCAAGCGGGGCCAACAGTGGTATCGGAAGCGAAAGTCAGTAGTGGAGCCCGTGTTCGGATGGATCAAACAGGTGCTGGGATTCCGCCGCTTCAGCCTGCGCGGTTTGGATCGTGTGCGCGGCGAGTGGCAGTTGGTATGCGCCTCCCTGAATCTGAAAAGGTTGTGGAAACTCGCTGCTGGTTGAGGCCGGCACAAAGCTCACTGAGAGATCGTTCCCATGGGTCTCGAGTCGCCGTAGCCGCCTCAGCCGCACTACCTGTCGCTTCCACCCGCACTACTCACGCCGATCACTTGCCCCGCTCACTTGCCCAATGGGGTTCTGTGGGACAGGTTCCTAGCCCGTGGTCAAAGTCCAGCGCCCACTTCGCTCCGGCCTCCGTTCTCCTCTCATTCCGATCACCGTTCTCCCTTTCCGATCATCAATGGCCTCGCACCGTCCGCAGTGATCGCTTTGCCAGGAGAATGACGATCGCCTTGAACGGAGAACGCTGATCGGTTTCCCAGGAGAATCAGTGATCGCTTTCAGCGGAGAACCGGTGATCGGTTACGCGGAAAATCTGCAGGCGGGGAGGCCGGCGGCAGCATCGGCCTCTGCCCACATTTTACATAGCCCCTTTAGAATCAACACGGCATCCGAGCCGTCTCCGCCGGTTTGCATGTCTTTGTTTGGCTTGGGGAGCCAAAATTTTTCGCCCCCAAATCTCCTCCCCACTGGTTGACTTGGGGGATTCGATTTTCTAGGCCTCCCTCTCGCGCGATATCCCAAAGAACTGCAAGAAGTTCCTCGTGCGTCTGTCCTCTGAGGAGTCTCTGCAGAGAACCGCCTGGTCGCCGATCTGCACCCCTTTCTCGTCTCTGGCGGCCTCTTTCTCGCCGGCCAGTTCTCCACCCACCGAGAGCGTCCCCACAAATCGTTTCCATCGACCGCAAACCTACGAACTTTGACGCCTGTTTACCAGGTGTGTTCGTCTCGCCCATCCTGGAACGCGCGCCAGATGGGCATTCCCGCGTTGCTTCCGTTCTCTGATCGAACACCTCGGGTTTACCGTTTTCGCGGCTCTTGCGTATGTTTACATCGGAGGACAACAACAGCGCTTCCCGCGCGGCCTCCGAGACCAGACAGACTGCGGGACGACCGCAAGGCGGACTCTCGCCGTGGTCCCAATCCACAGCGAGGTGAACCGTCTTGCCGATCCCACCCGAGGATCTCCAAACCATCGCGCGCATTCTCGCCGCCGGCTACCTCCGGTTGCGCTATCCGGGGCGCGGCAGATCTCCACTTGATACTCCCGAGAAGTCGAGCCCTCATGTACACGAGGTTGACGCCTCCAAGAAAGGAGAACCACGTGGAAGAAACGATTGAGCAGCAGATCGCGCAACTCGGCCGCATGACCGTCGGGCAGCTGAAACAGAAGTACATCGAGGTATTCGGCGAGGAGACCCGGTCGAACAACCGGCAGTTTCTGTTCCGGAGGATCGCCTGGCGTATCCAGGCGCTGGCCGAAGGCGGGCTCTCCGAACGCGCGCGCCGCCGCGCCCTCGAACTCGCAAACGATGCGGACATACGGGTCCGTGCCCCAAACAAGAAGGCCCTCGATCCGGAGGCCTTTCTGAAGGTGACGGCAAGGCTTCCGAAGCCCCACGATTCGCGACTGCCACCTCCGGGCGCGTGGCTGGAGCGGAACTATAGGGGCCAGCGGATCGCGATCAAAGTCCGCCTCGATGGGTTCGAGTTCGAAGGCCGCGTGTACAAGACACTGACCGCCGCGGTGAACCAGGCAACCGGCGGAAGGTGGAATGGTTTTGCGTTCTTTGGGCTGCCCGCCCCTGGTGAGGTGAATCATGCCCAGGAATAGCTCGGTCAACCGGGGATTGGGCAACACCGCGGTGCCGGTCGAACTGGCAAAGCCATCGACAGTCCGGTGCGCGATCTACACGCGCAAGTCGACCGAGGAAGGCCTCCAGCAGGAGTTCAATTCGCTAGACGCGCAACGCGAGGCGGCCGAGGCGTTCATCCGGAGCCAGAAGCACGAAGGATGGGAGCTGCTGCCGGACCTATACGACGACGGCGGCTACACCGGCGGCAACATGGATCGCCCCGCGCTTCAGCGGCTGATCGACGATATCAACCGGCGCTCCATTGACTGCGTGGTCGTCTACAAGGTCGATCGCCTCAGCCGGTCGCTGCTCGACTTCGCGAAGATGATGGAGCTCTTCGACAAACGCGGCGTGAGCTTCGTGTCGGTCACCCAGCAATTCAATACGACGAACTCGCTCGGCCGCCTCACGCTGAACATCCTCCTGTCGTTCGCCCAGTTTGAACGGGAGATCATCTCGGAGCGGACCCGCGACAAACTGTCGGCCGCGCGCAAGAAGGGCAAATGGATCGGTGGCCACCCGGTCCTCGGATACGACATTGATCCGAAGGGCGGCAAGATCGTGGTCAACGCCGACGAGGCGCAACGCGTCCGCGCCATGTACGACCTGTACGTCAAGCTGGGCACCCTCAACGCCGTTTGGGAAGAGGTCAGCCGCCGTGACTGGCGATCGAAGCAGTGGACGACCGAAGCCGGCGTCACGCGTGGTGGCAAGCCGATCAGCAAGAGCGGGCTGTACGGGATCCTGACCAACGCGCTCTACAACGGGATGGTGGATCGCAAGGGGTCCCTCTATCCCGGCGAGCATGAGCGCATCGTCGAGCAGAAGATCTGGGAGCGAGTCCAGGAAGGCCTGCGGGAGAACGGACGCACAAACGGTGCAGTCGTCAAAAACAAGTATGGTGCCCTGCTCCGCGGTGTCCTGTTCTGCAAGCACTGCGGCACGGCGATGATGCACACCTACACGCACAAGGGACCACGCCGGTACCGCTACTACGTCTGCTACAAGGCGCAGCAGAAAGGCTGGAAGAACTGTCAAACCAAGTCCGTCGGGGCGGAACAGATAGAAGGCGCGGTGCTGACCAGCATCCGCCGGCTGGCTAGTGATCGCGAATTAGCGGAAGCAGTGCTCGCGGAGGCGATATCAGGCCGCAACGAGTCCCTAAACCTCCAATTGTGCAGCCTTAACGAAACCGTATCAAATCTCTAGGTTGTCTGCTGGCGTGCTGGCGCCGCCGTCATCGTTCAGCAGCGGCGGTGCAAGGTTGATGACGCTGCCCTCGGCCAGATCAAGTACCGGGTGCCGCCGGTGCGGGTGCCACGAGCCGGTCGGGCTGGCCGGCGGCGGGACGGCTTCTCGTCAGGTGTGTTTGGATCGGTTCAAACGCGTTCAGATCAGCGTCTCTCTTGACTCGAAAGCCGTTGGGAGGTCAGTTTCGGCGTTGACTGGCACCGAACGAGGTAACATACTGGTTCAAGAAAGTTGAACTATTATGCAGGCCGCCGAACGCCACCGCGAGCTCTTTGATGTCGCTCAACAGCAAGGCGGTTACTTCACGGCAAAACAGGCCGCTCGGCTTGGCTATACGGCGAACAAGCGAAACTACCACGTGGGTGCCGGGAACTGGGTTCGCGAGCACCGCGGCATCTATCGGCTGGCTCTGTTTCCCGCTCCGGATCGACCGGATCTGATCCTTTGGTGGCTGTGGTCCCGCGGACGAGATGACCGCCCATCTGGCGTGTTCAGTCATCGGACTGCGCTCAGTCTCCACGATCTGACCGACGTCAATCCATCAAAGATCGATCTCACAGTTCCGCCAGCCTTTCGAAAGGGTTCCGCGATCCCCGCTGTCCTGCATCTTCACTATGCAGCAGTGCCGGATTCTGACCGGGAAGTTATCGCTGGTGTGCCCGTAACCATTCCCCTCCGAGCCATCGTCGACGTTTGGGTTGAAGGGACCATGCCGAAGCCCGCTCTTCAAACAGCATTTGCTGAAGCGATGCGTCGAGGTACGATCACGAAACGTCAAGTCGATCAAACACGCAAGCAACCGGACTTGGCGGAGATCGTGAACGAACTCGAAGGACGCAAGAGATGACCCGTGCTCGCCAGTACAGCTCAGGCCCAGCGCTCCGCACGGCACTCGAGGAGCGCCTCAAGAAGATCTCCCGCGACGAGGCCATCGATCTCCAGCGCCTGCGCCGTCAAGTCGCATTCGATCGCTTCCTCGTACGCCTGTTTGCCGGCGACCGATCCGATTGGGTCCTGAAAGGCGGCTACGCCATGGAGCTTCGCTTCCAGATGGCTCGAGCGACGAGGGACCTGGACTTCACCGTCCGCAGCAGGCCCGGCGGCGCAGGCGACATGATCCTGGCGCTACTGCAAGACGTCGGAGCCATCGATGCGGGTGATCACTTCACTTTTCGTGTCGGCGAGGCCGGTATGGATCTCGATGGAGCTCCGTACGGCGGCGCGCGCTACCCGGTTGAGGCAATGATGGCCGGGCGCACCTTCGTGAAGTTCCACCTGGACGTCGGCATTGGCGACGTGATCGTAGATCCCCCAGATACTGTTTCGACGCGCGACTGGCTAGGCTTCGCAGGGCTGGGCGCTCCTTTGATCCCTGTGATCCAGAGCGAGCAGCAATTCGCGGAGAAGATCCACGCCTATACTCTTCCACGTGATGGAGCCCCGAACAGCCGCGTGCGTGACCTCGTCGATCTCGCGCTCCTCGTCCGGTCCGGGATCATGGACACAGAGCGCGTAGCCGAGGCAATCAGGAGGACGTTCGCCAGGCGCGGCACACACGATCTTCCCGCTGATCTGGCGCCGCCACCGGAAAGCTGGGTCGCGCCCTTCGCGGCCATGGCGGCGGAGTGCTCACTTGGGATTGACGCCGCGTCGGCCTTCCAGGAGGTTGCCGCCTATCTGCGCGACGTCCGTCGGCAGATCCAGTGAGAGGCTGCGAGCCGGATCACCCGCTGTAGGATTCTCTGGATGTCAACATAGTCGGTGGTTCGGAGCGTCGCCAAAGGCAATGTGGTCTCACGCAGTAAAATCAAGCACTTGCCACGCCCCCGGCTTGGCTCTCCAAAGACGCCCTGGGTCGATGGAGCCCCAGAATACTGATCTGCCGATTATGGCGACTTGGGCCAACGACCACGATTTTGCCCTACGGAGCCAACAAAACAAAAGCCTTCCTCTTTCATCCACTCAGTTCAAAACCTCCACCGTGGGGATTTCTTGTAGGGGCGCATCCGAAATAAGCCCTCCCGCCGCTGGACTTTGGCCCACATTCGCACCCGTCGGCTTCGCGTTGAGTGACGCCACCGCCCGCCGCTTCGCGTCCATGCGGATATGCGAGTAGTGCTTGAGCATTTGCTTGGACACGTGCCCGGCGATATCCTGAATCACTTCGTCCGCCGCCTCGCCGCTCTCGGCCAAGTCCGTGATGAACGTGTGCCGGTTGTCGTGCCATCGCCCCGCAAGGCCCGTCGCCGCCTTCACCTTCCCCCATACCGTCTTCAGCGTCGTGACGGGCCGCGTGGGGTCGATGGGTTGCGGCTTGCCGAAGGGGAACACGTACCACTCGGGTCGCGTCTCGCCGAACTTCTCCAGATACCACTCGGAATGATCCACGAGCGCCGCTAGCGCCTCCGTGTTGAGCGGTATCGTGCGTCCCTCGCCGCCTTCGGTCTTGGAGTCCCCCACGGTCACGATGGCGCGCTGGAGGTCAATGCGCGCCCATTGGAGGTCTTTCAGTTCGTAGTCGCGTAGGCCCGAGTTCAGCGCCAGCACGAGCGCGGGATAGATTGCCGGTGAACGCCGCTTGCGCGCCTCGGCCAGTAGCGCGGCCTTCT
>CAYUZM010000127.1:3915-10407 GCA_964449665.1 uncultured Solibacteraceae bacterium | reverse complement strand
CCGATCCAGGTGATCCAGCCGTACTCCGGGGAGACGTCGAGGAGGTTGCCGCCGGTCTCCATTCCCTCGGCGTCGCCCACGGCGACATCGTCGCCCTCGATTCGGAAACCCGCGTCGAGTTCTATCTCGCCGACGCCGGAGCCCTTGTCGGTGGCGCGATCGCCGCCGCTCCCTACACCTCCTATCCCGGCGCCGATCACGTCAAGACCCTCCAGCGCCTGGCGCCCAAAGCCGTTTTCGTCGAAAACCCAACGATCCTCTCTAAACTCCTCTCGGCCGCCGAACCGCCGCTCAACACCCGCTACATCCTCCTTACCGGCGAACCGCCCGAAGGCACCGCCATCCTCACGCTCGACCAGTTGCGCGCCGCCGGCCGCGACGCCATCGCCCGCGACCCCGAACTGCTCTCCCGCCTCCACACCGCGCTCAAACCCTCCGACGGCGCCATCCTCTACCTCACCTCCGGCGCCACCGGCGAACCCAAGATGGGCCTCGTCTCCCACGCCGCCATCTACGACAACTGCGACATGGCGCCCAAAATCGAGGGTCTCGACCTCGGCCCACACCACCGCACCATCGCCTTCCTCCCTTCGGCCCACATCACCCAGCGCCTCGTCGTGCAGTACGTCCCCCTCCGCTGCGGCATGCCCGTCTATTTCAGCGAAGGGCTCTCGCGTCTCCCGCATGAAATCAAACACGTGCGCCCCACATTCTTCGTCGCCCCGCCCCGCGTCTGGGAACGCATGTACACCTCCATCTGCACGGAGCTCAAGAAGCGGCCCGGCATCGTCCAGCGCATCTTCTGGGGCGCCCTCGGCCTCGGCATCGATATCCACACGCGCCGCATCGACGGCCGTTCCACCCCAGGCTGGATGACCCGTGCCTGGCGTCTCGCTGACCGCCTCATCTTCCGCACCATCCGCGAACGCCTTGGCGGCGAGCTCAAGTTCGCCATCTCCGGCGCCGCCCCGCTCGGTAAAGACCTCGCCGATTTCTACGCCGCCATTGGCATGCCCATCCACGAAGGCTACGGACTCACCGAAGGCGGTGTCGTGTGCCTGAACCCCATCGGCCGCCCCAAGTCCGGCTCCATCGGCAAGCCCCTGCCCGGTGTCGAAGTACGCCTCGCCGCCGACGGCGAACTCACCTTCCGCTCCCCCACCCTCTTCACCGGCTATTGGCAGGACCCCGCCGCCACCGCCGCCATCCTTCGCGACGGCTGGCTCCACACCGGCGACATCGCCGAAATCGATTCCAACGGCTTCATCTCCATCACCGGCCGCAAAAAGGAAGTGATCGTCTCCTCCAACGGCAAAAAGATCTACCCGGCCATGCTCGAAGGGCTCTTCAAAATGGAGCCGCTCATTCATCAGGTGCTCCTCGTTGGAGACAAACTCCCCTACGTCGCCGCGCTGTTCACGCTCAACACCGCCGTGCTCGAATCGCTGAAGGAGTTCGAAGAGTTCCGCGGCAAGCCGCTCGCGGAAGTCATCCAGTCCGCGCCCATACAGGCCGCCGTCAAGAAGGTGGTTGCCAAGGTCAACCGCCAACTCGCCCCCTTCGAGCAAATCCGCAAGTGGCACATCCTCGACCGCGACTTCACCATCGAGGCCGGCGAGATCACGCCCACTATGAAGGTCCGCCGCTCACGGGTAATCGAAAACCACCGCCACGCTGTCAGCGGCCTCTACGGCAACCGCGACGCCGACGCGGGCGAATAACGGAATACCATAGAGAAGGAGTTTCCTATGGGCCTGCTGATGGAAAGTCCGTCCCTCGCTGACCACCCTCTAGTGAAGACCGACCTGCTCTCCGTCCGCATGGAGTGGGATGAAGCGGCGCAAGCCTGGGGCACCTTCGTTTCCGAACTCGGCGGTATCTCTACCTTCGGATCCACCCCGCGCGAGGCGCTCGACCAGACAGTCGACCTCATCACGGGCCACATCGAAGCCAGCCTCGAACACCAACTTGACCCGGGTGTATCCGCCAGTCGTGCACGTGAAATTCTCACTGCGCTTCGGGCTTATTGCGCTTAAATCGCGCGATCGGCAATAGCGAGACGCGGCAAACTCAATTCGCGCCAAGGACCTGATCCGAATTCTCGAGCGGCAAGGTTTCAATCTCGACCGCATTCGCGGCAGCCATCACATCTTCAGCAAGCCGGCCTCTCGCGTGACCAACTCCAGCGCCTCCGCGACGATCCAACCGGTCACGAATGACCACCGCTATCGTCGCCTCACGAACCACCTCGTAATCCAGATTGGAACCGGATGCGGCGACCGCAAATCTCCGTCGCCTCTGGCGCCATCAGCCGCCATCGCCCGCGCCATCGAATCCGGTGGCAAACACCCGGTCTGCCCCATCCCCATTCCCACCGGCGCCTTCCTCCGCCTCCAGGACACCGCCCGCAACACCCTCGGCCTCTTCAAACGCGCTCCCGCCCGCTGACACCTCCTCCTCCGGCCGCCGAACCGGCCAAAGCGCTCCCGGCAATGCTCTCGCGAACCCCACCGCCGCCGCGCTCAACGGCACCACCGCCGCCCACAGCGACTCTCCATACGCCAATCCCGCTACCACCATCCCTCCCACCAGCATCCGCACCGTCTCCACGCCCAGCGCCCACACCATCGTCCCCCGCCCAATTTCCATTCCCGGCAGATCCGGCAATACCGGCGGAGGCTCCGGCGCCGCGCCTACCGGAATCGGCGTCTCCTGCTCGCCCACCCAACGCCGTAGCCATGCCGCCTCGCGCTCCGCCTCGGCCCGCGACGGATGCGCGAAATCGGAGTTAAACGTGAACACCCCGCCGCGATAGTGCACCTCCACGCGGTGCTCCACCAGCCAGTCCATTCGCCCCTCCACCGCCCGTACCTCGCCCAACATCTGCCGCGGAATCGCAAACTGCGTCTTCTCCCCCCGATACCGAAGCCAGTCGTCCTCCAGGCTCAAGAATCCGAAGTCCCAATCCGCGAACCCTTCCGTGTAGCGCACGCCCGATCCCGGATGAATCCCCACGAACCATGCACCCTCCTCCGGCGCCAGCCGCCCGGCCAGCTTCTCCCGGATGCGCGAAACGAACCCACTCCCCAACAAAATCTCCCCGCGCACGGTCAGCCAAACCGCGCCCAATGTGCCCATCACTCCTCCCGCCAGGAACTGCAGCGCATCCTGCGGCGGCGGTGCCAGCAACATTCCCACCGCCAGGCTTGCCAAGCCCACGAACAAGCTCATCCAACGCAACTGCTCCCCATAGCCCGCGCGCACAAGGTCAGTAAACGCCATCTCCGCCACTGCTTCTTCCACAACCGCCGGCGCCGCCACACGTGCCCCTTCATACGCTTCATCTGGTTTGCGCCGAATCGCCAGCGCCCGTGCATCCACCACGCCGAACCGCCGCCCCAGCTTCAGCACCCGCGCTTCCATCGACGGATGGCTCAAAATCGAACCCATCATGCCGCCGTCCCGCGCCGGAATCCGGCTCAACTGCGCCAGCCGTGCCAGCGCCGCGATCTTCCCCTCCGCGTCGCCGGTCAGCTCAACCGCCCTTGCATCGGCCGCATACTCCCGGCGCTGTGAGAACCACCCCTGCCCGATCACGATCGCCAGCGGAACAATCGGCAGCGTCTCCACCCATAGCGGCGCGCCCGCTGCCCGCACCGCCCACGAAAGCGCCGGCCAACCAAAAATGAGGCATCCAAAGAACAGCGCCTGTCCCACGCCGAACGACAGATGCCCCTCTTTGTGATGTCCCAACTCGTGCGCCAGCACCGCATCCACCTCGCGCGGCGTCAACCCCCGCACCAGACTCTCGGTCAACACAATCGCATCGCCCGAGGTCGCAAATGCGTTGGCCTCCTCCGGAATCCGCGTCCGCCGCAAACTGAGCCGCGCCAGCTTCACGCCCGCCTTCGCCGCCAGCGCCCGCGCCCGCGCAAACAATTCGCCCGATTCCACCGGCTCCGTCCGCACATAGGTCTGCTTCCAGGTCACCCACGCCAGTGCCCGGTACACCAGGTACGCCGCGCCAATCGCCAGCACCGGGTCCACCGGCGTCAACCGCAGCCCCTCTTCGCCCAGCCCCAGCCCGACCAGAAAGATCGCCAGCGGCACGATGATCGATGCCTCGGCCACCACCTGCCTTGCCAACACGCGCTGGAAGTGCTCCCGCGTCGCGCTCAGCAGCGGCGCCATTGCCGTCATGCACGCCGCAATCGCCAGCAACGGCGGGGCCGCGAACACCACAATCCCCACGGCCATGACAAACGCAGCCGCCCCCGCGCCCGTTTGCGCCACGCCCACCCGCGCCGCCAGTGAGACCAGATCCGCCACATTCAACGCCGAAATCCAATACAGCCACGAACCCAGCAGAATCCAGTTCATCCAAACCAGCCAGTTCACCTTTTGATCCGCCCGTGCCGCGCCCGCCTTCACGCGCAGCGCGTACGCCATCAAACCCGGCACAAACAGCACCACAAACAGCGGAATCAGCACCCGTGCCGCCGGTGTCGGCCGCACCGCCTGCAACGCTACATCCGGCGGCAGTTCGCCCTCATGGCGGGAAATGAACCAGATCCGCCGCCCCCGCCACTCTTCCTGTTGATCCGCCAACCACCCCGGTGGCGTCTCACCCAGCCCGTTGTCTAACAACAAATCCACCACCACGCGTCCGCCCCCGCGCCTGTGGAACTCGCGCACAATCCCCGTCAGCCGGAGCTTCACCGTCGCCACATCGCGATCTGGCCGCAACAGATCCCGGCACCTCCCGCCCGCCTCGGCTTCGTCCAACACCTGCGGCTCCCAGCGGCATCCCGTCAGGTCTGTTCCCACACCCGCTGGAATCAATTCGGCGAGCTTCGCCGCCGCGCCCGGCCCCATTCCCACCGCCTCCACCCACACATCGGCGCTCGCTTTGTTCGTCCACACCCGCAGGGTCACTTTCCGCGCCTCCTGACGGGTTTCCCCGTCCCCCTGCGCCACCGCAACTCCCGCCAGGCACACCAGCAGTGCGGGCACGGCGAGTGGTCTCCAATTCGGCACGTCCTCCCACCATCGGCACAATTCCGGCTGGTAAGGAGTACATCAGCCTGCTCTACGCCGGATTTCAGGCAAACGCCCGAGTAGGTGTCATTCCCCGCGTCTTTCGCCCCGTACCATTGGCGTCAAAGTCCCAGCGAAAGCGCCTCCCAGCCTTTCCACACGAATCACTGACAGAATAAAGCTTCATCGACATGGGCTCCACTACGCTCGAAATCGCGCTCCTCCTTCTCCTGATTCTGGCCAACGGCCTCTTTTCCATGGCGGAGATGGCCGTCGTCTCTTCGCGCAAAGCCCGGCTCCGCCAGCGCGCCGGCGATGGCAGCAAAGGCGCGGCGGTGGCCCTTGCACTCGCCGAAAATCCAAACGACTTTCTCTCCACGGTTCAAATCGGCATCACCATGATCGGCACCCTCGCCGGGGCTTTCGGCGGAGCCACGCTGGCGGAGAAGCTCGGTGCCTACCTGAATACCGTCCCTATCCTCGACCAGCACGGTGAATCCATCGCCATCACCGTCGTCGTCCTCGCCATCACCTATCTCTCGCTGATCCTCGGCGAACTCGTTCCCAAGAACATCGCCCTCTCCAATCCCGAAGCGATCGCCACCTTTGTAGCCCAGCCCATGCGCGCCCTCGCCCGGTTCGGCTCTCCGATCGTCTCCATCCTCACTCTTTCCACCCGCGCCGTCCTGTTCCTCTTCCCCGGCAAAACGCACGACGAAGCGCCCGTCACCGAGGAGGAGATCAAAGTGCTCATCGCCCAAGGTACCGAACATGGAACCTTCCACGAAGCCGAGCAGGAAATGGTGGAAGGGGTCTTCCGTCTGGGCGACCGCAGCGTAGCCGAATTGATGAAGAGCCGCATGAAGGTTGTCTGGCTCGACATCGACGACGACTGGGCCGTCAATGAGCGCATCGTCCTAGAAAGCATCTATTCCCGCTTCCCCGTTGCCAAGGGCAACCTCGACCAACTCCTGGGCGTCGCCGACATGCGGCAGATCTTCGCGGCAACCCGCGAGGGGGGCGTCGTCGACCTCGCCGGTCATCTTCGGAAACCCCTGTACGTGCTCGAGTCCACACCCGCGATCAAAGCGCTCCAGCTCTTCCAGGAATCCCGCGACTCGCTCGCATTCGTCATCGACGAACACGGCGGCTTTGAAGGCATCCTCACTCTGACCGATCTCAAGCAAGCCGTCGTCGGCGACCTCACCACCGCCGAGGGCGATCTGCGCCCCTGTGCCACGCAGCAAGCAGACGGTACTTGGCTCGTCGACGGCACGCTTTCCATGCGCGACCTCCGCGACGCCCTCGGCGTGCGCGAACTGCCGTTTGAGGTCCGCGGCTTCACCACCGTTGCCGGACTCGCGCTGGCCCAACTGAATCGCATCCCCGACGTCGGCGAACATTTCACTCTCGGTAACTGGCGGTTCGAAGTCGCCGCCCTCGATGGCAAGCGAA
>CAYUZM010000127.1:0-3815 GCA_964449665.1 uncultured Solibacteraceae bacterium | reverse complement strand
CATTTCACTCTCGGTAACTGGCGGTTCGAAGTCGCCGCCCTCGATGGCAAGCGAATCGACAAGATCCTCATCGCCAACGTCCCCGCCCAGGCCGAGTAGCAACCTCCCCGGCCACGTCGGATCGCAACCTCTCTACCCAACATGAATAGCAACGTCCTCGCCCACGCCGAATAGCACCATCCCCGGCCAGGCCGGATCGCAACCTCTCCCCCAGGCCGAAAAGCAACGCTCCCGCCCATGCCGAAACGACCCGCCCTGCTATCCTTTTCTCGATTCGCACCAAAGGAGCCATGGCCCGATGAAAACATTCGAAGGGAAAGTCGTGATCGTCACCGGAGGCAGCTCCGGCATCGGAGCCGCCGCTGCCCTGCAGTTCGCCCGTGAGGGCGCCAAAGTCGTCGTTGCCGCCCGCCGCAAGGAACAGAGCGAATCCGTCGTCCGCCAAATCGAGGCGATTGGCGCCGAAGGCCTCTTCGTGCAGACCGACGTCTCCCGCCGCGGCGATATCGAAGCCATGGTCGAAGCCACCCTCGCCCGCTTCAGCCGCCTCGACTGCGCCGTCAACAACGCCGGTGTCACCGGGCCCGTCTTCACCCCCGCCGCCGATGTCGAAGAAGACGCCTGGGACCAACTCATGAACGTCAACCTAAAGGGCGCATGGATGTGCATGAAGTACGAGATCCCCGCCATGCTGCGCCACGGCAAAGGGTCTATCGTCAACGTCTCCTCCGTCTACGGTTTCAAGCCCAGCGACGCGGGCCACGCCCCATACTCCGCCAGCAAGTACGGCCTCATCGGCCTCTCCAAATCCGCCGCCATCGACTACGCCCAGCAGGGCATCCGCATCAACGTCGTCAGCCCCGGTTTCACGCATTCGGAAATGGTCGATCCCGTCGTGGAAGCCATGCCCGACCTCATGAACGCCTTCATCAGCCGTTACTCCGCCCAAAAACGCCTCGGCGATGCCGAAGAGGTTGCCGAAGCCATCGTCTGGCTCTGCTCGGACGCCGCTCGCTTCGTCAACGGAGCCGTCCTCCCCGTAGACGGCGGCGACACTTCGCGCATGTACTAATCTCGAACCATGACCTGCGTCCGCACTCTCCTCGCCGCGCTGTTCGCACTCACCCTGCTCACCGCGCTTGCTCTTCCCGCCGCCGCCGAACAATTCGTTCTCTTCGACGTGGCGTTCACTTACACCAAGTCCGACGCCGACAACTCCACTCCCAGCAAATCCCACTACTACGTGAAGGAACCCAAGCTCAATCCCAACCGCCCACGCGATTGGACCGCCCCCGTTGACTACCGCAACGGAACCGTCCACATCCGCGCCGAAGTAATCGACAAACCCGCCGGCGGGGCCCCCACCACGTGGACCCTCTGCTACATCCCCAACAAAGGCCAGGGCAACGGATACGGCTGCACCGGCACCGGCATCTACCGCGAAAAAGGCGTCTACGAAGTCGATGTCCCGATGACCTCCTTCTGGGAAAACGGCTCCATCCTCTGGACCGATGGCATCAAGCAAATGGACCTCGTCATTAAAGACGACAGCGGCGGACGCGGCCACGCCCACCGCCGCGCCGACCACGAAAACTTCTTCCCCACCAAAATGCGCATCACCATGATCCAGGTTGCCGCCGGCTCCACCTACGATCCGTCCCTCCTGCCGCCGGCGCCCCGCGAATAGCGGCGCGGGCGCTCGCCAGCCCCACGCTACACTGGTCCCATATGGCCTTCCGAGGCGTCGATTACATGCTCATCGACTCGCTGTTCAGCGAGGACGAACTCCTGGTCCGCCGCACCACGCGCGACTACATTACCAACGAATTCACGCCCCTTATCCGCGACGCCTTCCGCGACGGCGTCTTCCCCACGCACATCATTCCCACCCTTGGCGAAATGGGCTTCTTCGGTTCGACTCTCGAAGGCTACGGCTGTGCCGGCATGTCCAGCGTCGAATACGGACTTGTCATGCAGGAACTCGAACGCGGCGACTCCGGGCTGCGCAGCTTCTGCAGCGTCCAAGGCGCGCTCGTGATGTATCCCATCCACACCTTCGGCTCCGAAGAACAGAAGCAGCGCTGGCTCCCGGAGATGGCGGCCGGCCGCAAAATCGGCTGCTTCGGACTCACCGAGCCCGGCTTCGGCTCCAACCCGGCGGGCATGCAAACGCGCGCCGTGGCCGATGGCGATCACTGGATCCTCAACGGCGAAAAAACCTGGATCACCTCCGGTTCCATCGCCGACGTCGCCGTCGTCTGGGCCCGCGCCGAAGAAGGCATCCGCGGCTTCCTCGTGGAGAAGGGCACGCCCGGCTTCACCACCAGCGACATTCACGGCAAACTCTCCATGCGCGCCAGCGTCACGTCGAGCCTATCCCTATCCGGCTGCCGCGTGCCGGCCTCCGCCATGCTCCCTGGCGCACAAGGCCTCCGCGCCCCGCTCGCCTGCCTCACCCAAGCCCGCTACGGCATCGCCTGGGGTGTCCTCGGCGCGGCCATGGAATGCTACGAGACCGCGCGGCAATATGCCATCGACCGCACGCAGTTCGACGGCCGCCCCATCGCATCTCATCAATTGGTGCAAGAGAAACTTGCCGCCATGATCACCGAGGTCACCAAGGCGCAACTATTGGTCCATCACGCCGGCCGCCTCAAAGACAAGGGCAAACTCGAAGCCGCCCACGTCTCCATGCTCAAGCGCAACAACGTCTCCATCGCCCTCGACATCGCCCGTTCCGCCCGCGATCTGCTCGGCGCCAACGGCATCATCGACGACTACCCCATCTTCCGCCACATGTGCAATCTCGAGACCGTCAAAACCTACGAGGGCACGGACCACATCCACGCCCTCGTCATCGGCGAGCGCGTCACCGGGATCCCGGCTTATCGGTAACGCGCCCAACGACCATCCACAACAGGACCAGCATCCGCGGCGCGCCGGCCGCAAGCGCCAGAATGTACTTCACAGGCGCCCCTACGGCTTCACCTGAATCGAATTGGTGACCTTGCCGTTGCCGGCAATACCGCTGGCCACTTGCTGTGCCTGATCGCTTTCCTGTTGCGTCTTCACCGTGCCGCTCAACGTGACGTTGCCATCTTTCACCATCACGTCGATGCGGCTCGATGCCGCTGAAGGCAGTTGGTTCTGCTTCAACGCCTCACGGACCTTTGCCGCCATTTCGCTGTCGGCGCTCTTGTCCGCTTTGGGCGCTTCCTGCGGCGGCGCGGCAAAAAGTTGGGGGCTCGTCCCCACCGCGGCCGTCGTCAGAAATCCTGCCAGTGCAATCGTTGTGAATGTTTTGAGTCTCATCACAACCTCCTGCGCGTCCCATTGCACATGGCGTGCCACACTCGGCCGCACGCCACGATTCACACACTTACGAGTCCGCACTGCGGCTCTCGCGCGTCTGCCCCCGCCAAAGGTTGAACTTATTACAAGGAACTATCCCACATTCACGTAGAAAAACGGCGGCAACGTTAGTGCGACCACGTCGTCCCGCCCGTTCTGCCGCGCCATCTCCAATGCCGCATCCGCCGACTTGGCCCACTTCACTCCCAACCGCTTGGCCTCGAAGTCCGTCTTCGGTCCCACCATGATCACCTGCGACAAATACTGCAATGGATACGTCGCCCAATACCAGACCGTGAACGGATGAAACCCATGGTGCGCAAACTTGTTCCGGTAGTCGTTCCGCAACTTCTCGTCGAAGGCGATCTTCTCCTGGAACCGTTTGTGCATCTCCATCGGGTCTGTTGTCTGCGGCAGCACTTCGCGCCAGAGCGCCGGCTCATTGAGAAAAGTCCTGGGCGTTA
>CAYUZM010000126.1:0-10436 GCA_964449665.1 uncultured Solibacteraceae bacterium | reverse complement strand
AAAGGAGGGCGAGCGACGACAGTACGAACGTCAGGATTCGATTCATATTTCCTCTAAGTGGGCTATTGGACGGAAAGAATAACCGGTAAGTTCCGAATTGTACCGGATTCTCGGATGGAAAACCCCTCGGGCGTTCGCCGCACTTGGGCGGTTCCCTTGAAATCCGGGGGAAGCCCGGCGAGCCAGACCGTGAATTGCGTGTGCACGCGTTGGTAGCCTCCGATCCAACGGAACGTTTTCGCACCCAACAGTGTGGCACGTTCGATGGATTTGCGAAGACCTTCGGCGTAGGGAGTGGAGCCGAACTCGATGCCGCGCGCGACCGCTTTGCCGCTCCAGGGCAGTGTGGTGTTGCGCTGGTTCTCCTGCCAGTCGCCCACCCACGGGTTGTCCGCGGCGGGGAACGTGTAGCCGATCAGCACGGGGAACTTCGGGTTGTAGAGAGTGAACCAATGCTCTTTGTTTTGGGGATTCAGGAGCCAGGCCGTGTAGCGGCCGGACCTCGGCTCGGCCACCATCGGGCGGGCGTCGATTTCGCCGTTGGGAGTCTTCATGCGGGGCCAGGCGTGTTCGCCCAGAGCGGCGGCGTCGCCGCGCGTGGCATCCATGTCGAGAAAGGTTTGGCCAGGTTCGGTGAAGGGCTGGCCGAAGGTGGCATGCTGCATCCAGTTCACGGGGCGGTCGAAGGGGAGGAGGTTTTCCACCCACTCGTCCACCTGCACTCCGGCGGCGCCTCGGGCGAGCGTGATCGTGCGGCCCACGCGAAAGTGCGTGCGGCGGAGCTCGGCTTCGACGTCGATGGTGATGGCATCGGGCGTGGCGACCTGGCGCACAAGACGCCATTCCACAACGGGCGCCTCGCCGTGGTTGCCGAGGCCGTTGCGGGCTTCTTCGTCCGAGGAGACGGGCCCGTAAAAAGGGAAGCAGAGCAGATGGCCCATGTAGCCGGAGTGGAGAAATTTGTGCGGCGTATCGCCATAAAGGGCGTCGTGTTGAGCGGCGTTGTATTCGTAGGGCTCGATGGTGGGGTAGTGGGGAACGCGAAAGGGGTTGACCTGGCGGGCTTCGGGCCCGGTGACGAAGCGGAGTTCCGCAATGTGGCCGCCGCCTTTGAGGATGGACGCGCGCACGACGCCGTTCGAAAGCACGTAGGCGTGGCGGTTCTGAAACTTCTCTTCGGTGATCTTCAACGGCTGCGCGTAGAGCGGCAGCGCAAGCAGGCACAGGGCGAGTACGCGCATGTGTGGATGATATAGAAAAGGAACCTGAGATGCTGACCAAGCCCGTGGACGATTTGCTGGATGCCGCCGAATGGCGCGAGTTTCTGCGCGCGAACAACTTCGGACAGGTGGTGGCACCGGGTCGCGGACTCGAAATGCCCGTGGTGACGCCGCTGCATTTCGCGCTGGTGGGCGAGGACACGGCCGTGTTTCACCTGCAGCGGTCGAATCCGATGCTACAGGCGCTGCGCGACAATCCGGCGTGCATGCTGGCGGTGATCGGTTCGTACGTCTATATTCCCAGCGATTGGAACGCCGCGCCGGGCGAGGATGCTCGCTGGGGCGTGCCGACCAGCTATTACGCGACTGTACAAGCGACCTGTACAGCAGAGGTGGTGGACGACGCGGCGGGGGTGGCGGAGATTCTCAACCAGCTCGTCGCGCAGTTTGAACCGGGCGGCGGGACGCATGCGGTGGAGGCGGGTGGGTCGCCCTATGGAAAGTTGCTGGGGGCGATTCGCGGCGTGCGGCTGCGAATTGAGTGCGTGCGCGGCAAGTTCAAGTTTGGCGGCAACCGCGATTCGGAGCACCGCCGGAAGGTGGCGGCGCTGCTGGCGCAACGCGGCGGAGTGCTGGACGGCTCGGCGAGGGAACATGTGCTGCGGCGCGACGCGGCGGCGCGGGCGGCCTCACCACAGTCCGAGTGATAGAATCACCCGCGAATGGGAGACGCGCAAACGAACCTGCCTTACGAGATGCCGCCGGGCGAGGTGAAAGCGAAGCTCGACTCGGGCGAGGCGGTGCTGCTGCTCGATGTCCGCGAGGTGTACGAACACGCGCTGACGCGCATCGAAGGCTGTGAGCTGGTGCCGATGAACACGGTGCCGGAGCGGTTGCAGCATATCGAGGGGCTGGCGGCGCAACAACTGCTGGTCGTGTATTGCCATCACGGCGTGCGCAGTTTGAACGTGGTGCACTGGCTGCGCGGGCAGGGCGTGGAGAATTGCGTGTCGATGTCGGGCGGCATTGAACACTGGTCGCTGCTGGTGGACCCGGCGGTGGCGCGGTATTGACGATGAAACTTTACTGGAAGAAAACCTGTTCCACGTGCCGCGATGCGCGGAAGTATTTGCTGGAGCAAGGCGCGAAATTTGAAGATGTCGACCTCGCGCCGGGCCTGAGCGTGGACGAACTCGACGCGCTCATCGGCAAACGGGACTACAAACAATTTCTGAATTTTCGCAACGAACTGTATCGCGAGCGGGGAATGAAGAAGAATCCGCCCGCGCGCGACGAGGCGTTGCGCCTGATGTCGGAGAACCCGAACCTGGTGCGGCGGCCGCTGCTGGTGAAGGGCAAATCGATCGTGATTGGGTTCGACAAAGACGCGATGAAGGAGATGGCCGGATGAAACGCAGAGACTTTTTTGAAACGGCGATGGCGACGCAGATGGGCATGGCGCCGATGATGCACGCCGCGCAGGTGGGCACGCGTCCGGCGATGAAGATCACCGATATCAAGACTTGGCTGGTGGGCGTGGGCGGGCGCAACCTTTGCTATTTGAAGATTGAGACCGACCAGGGCATCCACGGCATCGGCGAGGTTTACTCCTGCGGCCCGGATGAAGCCACCATGGCCGTCGTGGCCGACTTCAAGACATGGCTCGTCGGCCAGGACCCGCGCAACATCGAGCACCTCTGGAACATGATGTACAACTTCACGCGGTTCCCCGGCGGGCTCATCGTGAACGCGGCCATGTCGGGCATCGATCACGCGTTGTGGGATATCGCCGGCAAGGCGGCGGGAGTTCCCACCTATATGCTGTTGGGCGGCAAGGTGCGCGAAAAGATTCGCGTCTATCAGAGCGCGGGCGGCGGCACGCCGAGCCAGTTGGCCGAGACCGGCAAGCGGCTGGTGGAAAAGTATGGCTACACGGCGCTGAAGATGCGCCCGCAGCCGAGCCGCGACAACCAGCTTCCGTACAACGCCGTGACGCGGCAGGCCGCCGAGCGCGTGCGGGCGCTGCGCGACGCCGTGGGCCCGGACGTGGATATCGGCTGCGACATTCACGCGCGCTTCTTCGAGGTGCGGCGCGCGGCGGCGCTGGCCAAGGCGATCGAGCCCTACCACCCCATGTGGCTGGAAGAGCCGATCCGGCCCGAGAACGAGCACGCCATGCTGAAGCTGGCCGAATCGATCAACATTCCCATCGCCAGCGGCGAATGCAACTACATGCGGCATGAGTTCCGGAAGATTCTCGCGCTGCAAGCCGTGGACATCGTGCAGCCGGACATCTGCGTGTGCGGCGGTCTGCTGGAGATGAAAAAGATCGCCAGCATGGCCGAGGCGCACTATGTCATGGTGGCGCCCCACAACCCGATGGGTCCGCTGGCGACCGTGGTGAACGTGCATTTCGCCGCTTCCACTCCAAATTTCCTCGTGCTCGAGTATCATCCCGACGACGAATCGCCGCGCAAAGACATCCTGAAAGAGCCGCTCATGGTCAAGGGCGGATACCTGCCGCTGCCCACCAAGCCGGGCCTGGGCGTTGAGTTGAACGAAGAGGCTTTCAAGAGCATGCCGTCGAAGCGCTGGCATCGCGGATTCGACTACCGCGTGGACGGCAGCGTGGCCTACGTCTAACCCGCGTAAAATAACGCACCTCGCAATTTGAGCGTTTTGAGCAAGAAATTGCGCCTATTTGAGTGAGGTAGCGTTTACATAGCATGTGGGTTGATGTGGGGTTGGTTGGTGTTGCCGTTTTTCTGACCTTTGCTCTTGGATTTTCAGCATGTTCCCTGAGAAAGCGCGTAACGTCGGGCTGCAAACAGGGGGGGATTTGCCCACTTTGGGTGACCGCGGCCTTGTGGGCCGTGCTGGGCGCGCTCTTGTTCCTCCACCGCGGCGCGACGGGGGTTCCCGTTTTCTTCGTCTTCGTGGTCTATCTGATGGGCGGCGTGGGCGAGGTGGCCTCTCTTGTGGTCTTGCGTGACCGTTCGACGGATGCGATTGCGGCGCTTGGGTTGCGCGCGGGGATCATTGCGATTCCGCTGGTGCTTCTGCTCTTTGCGGGCTTCAATATCTAAGGAGCCATGTCACTTCCCGCGTTCGCCTATCATCCCGACCCCATCCTAAGCGGCAGCGTCGCCGCATCCGATGCCAATTGCGTTTGCTGCGGGCAGGCGCGCGGGTATATCTACACGGGGCCGGTGTATTCGGAACAGGACGAACTCGGCGACGCGATTTGTCCGTGGTGCATTGCCGACGGCTCGGCGCACGAGAAGTTCGATGCAACTTTTGTCGACGACGAGGGCATCGACGGCGAGATCGGCGAAGAGGCGCTCGACGAGATCACCACGCGCACGCCCGGCTTCAATTCATGGCAAGCCGAGCAGTGGATGACCTGCTGCGACGATGCGATGGCGTTTGTGGAACCGTTCGGCGCGGCGGAAGTGAACGGGAAATACATTCGCCGCCAGGGCGACGTGATGACCTACATCGTGCACGAGATGGGGATCTCCGGCGGCGCCGCGACGCGGATGATGAATTCGCTCGACCGCGAGAAGGGCCCTACGGCGTATCTGTTTCAGTGCCGCCACTGCGATACACAAAAAGTGTATATCGACACGCCGTGACGGCGGTGGGCAGGTTGGGCTTGGACAGGCCGGGAGGCCTGTCCTACGGGGCCGCGCAGCTGAAGTTCGTGGCATCGTCGATGGAGCCGGTGCCTTTGTATTTCACCACCTGCGGATAGGGGCAGATGGGCCGCGTGCGGATGGTCTTGCCTTGTTCGACGCGGGCGGTCACGATGCGCTCGGGCGCCTTCCCTTCCTCCACCCAGCGGATGACGGCGGCAAGCGGATCGAAGCTTCCGCAACCCACGCCGCCGCCGCAATGGAAGACGCCGGGCACGGTGTAGAAGCGGAAGAAATCCGCGGTCGCCGGTCCCATCTTCGCGCGCACCTCTTCGTAGTAGTCGACGGCGCGCTGGGCGTTGAGCGCGGGGTCGGCCCAACCGAACCACATCAGCATGCGGCCGTTGCGGGCGCGGAAGCCGGTGAGGTCGGGGTTGGTCGCGTCGAGCGTGCGATGGATGCTTTCCAGGCGCGGAATGTCGCGGGCGAGATCGACCTGATCGAGGGTGCAGTTGGGGTCCTTCTTAGGAAAAGCAAGATAGCGGAAAAATGTTTCGCCTAAGGCGTGGGAGATGGTTTCACCGGCCTGTTCGTGAACGAGCCAGCGGTCCCAGCCGCTGCGCCCGTTGGGTCCGGCGATCTCGGCGCCGATGGGCCAGCCGGGATAGCGCGCAACGCCGTTGGCGGCAACGGGCGAGTAGATGGTTTCCAGCGTCTTGATCTGGCCTTCGGTGAAGCAGGCGTCGCCGTCACTGTCGCCGCATCGGGGCAGATCGTGCGCGGGCGTGAAGCCGCATTTGCGAGGGTCGTCGATGAGGCCGTCTTTGACGCCGTCCTTGTCGTCGCAAGCGGCATAGATGCGATCGGCGAGCAATTTCAGTTTGGGGAAGGGAATGGCGGCCTTGGTTTGCGCCTGGTGGATGGCGGCGTACTGCACCATCGTGCCGGTGAAGTCGAGCACGGGCGCGCCGGCGACAATGCCGTCGAAGTCGTTGGGAAAGCGCTGGGCGAGGATGAGTCCCTGGCGTCCGCCGGTGGAGCAGCCGTAGTAATAGGAGCGCTGGGGAGGCGCGCCGTAGTAAGCGCGGGCAAGGCGCTTGGCGGTTTCGGTGGTGACGTGGAGGGAGCGGAAGGCGTAGTCGTAGAGCTTCTGCGGATGCACGGCGAAGCTGCCGAGAGGTTCGGCCTGCGCGTCGTGGCCGGTGTTGGTGCGAGCGACGAGGAATCCTTTGGCGATGGTTTGGTTGCGCGTTCCGGCGGGCCCGGGGGCGTCGAGATTGTCGCCCGCATAGCCACCGTTGCCGAAGAGGATGAGGCGGCGGTTCCATTCCAGCGGCAAACTCACCTCGATGCGGACTTCGGGCTGCACCATGGCCATCACGCGGCAGAACGCCGGGCCGCCCTCGCCGGCTTTCTCTTCGATGGCGCTGATGACGGTGTACTCGTAGCCGGTTTGCGCGACGAGTGAACCGCAGGCGGCGGTGGGCGCGGCGCGCTTTTCGCTGGCGGGCGGCGTCCAATCGCGCATGTGGGGGCCGTTCTGGGCGAACGCGGCGATGGCCGTAACGGCAACGAGGGAAGCAAACGCGCGGATGGTCATGGATGTCGAATGAGTATATCCGCCGGGCGCGTGCGGGAAAATGGGTGTCGATGGCTGCTGATACGGGGCGCTTCGCGCCTTCGCCCACGGGGCCGCTGCACTTCGGCTCGCTGGTGGCGGCGTTGGGAAGCTGGCTGGACGCGCGCGCGGCGGGCGGGCGCTGGCTGGTGCGGATGGAAGACGTCGATGAGCCGCGATGCGTGCCTGGCGCGGACGCGGATATTCTGCGCGCGCTGGAGGCGTTCGGCTTGCACTGGGACGGCGAGGTGATGGTGCAAAGCCGGCGCAAGGACGCATACGCCGAAGCGCTCGACGGGTTGAAGCGCGCGGGCCTCGTCTTTGGATGCGCGTGCACGCGGCGGGAGATCGACGGGGACCGGTACGCGGGAACGTGCCGCGAGGGAACGGGCGGACGCGAGGTTCGCTCCTGGAGGTTCCGTGTTCCCACGTTGCCCGTGGCGTTTGAGGACCGTCGTCTCGGCGCGTTCGAAGAGCGGCTCGAAGACACTTGCGGCGATGTGGTGCTGCTGCGTGCCGACGGATACTTCGCCTATCAACTGGCCGTGGTGGTGGACGACGCAGCGCAGGGCGTGACCGATGTCGTGCGCGGGGCCGATCTGCTCGATTCGACCGCGCGCCAGATTGCGCTGCACCGCGCGCTGGGTTCGCAGCCGCCCCGCCACCTTCACCTGCCGGTTGCATTGAACGAAACGGGCCAGAAGCTGAGCAAGCAGACGAAGGCCGCGGCGATTGATCCGGCGCGCGCCGAGACGCTCACCTACGAAGCGCTGGCGTTCCTGGGAGTCGCGGTGGAACCGGCCAACGGAACGGCCATGTTGGCGGAAGCAAAGATGAAGTGGGCGTTAATGTTTCCGAAATTTTAGTCTGCTATCCTTCCCGCCATGATGCTTCGATTGCTGGTCTGTTTCGTTACGGTCATCCTTGGCTTATCAGCACAGGAATTTCGCGCCACCATCTCCGGTCTGGTCACTGACCCGGCGGGAGCGCCCGTCGTCAACGCCAAGATCGTCGTTCGCAGTGTCGAACGCGACGTGGCCTATGAATCCACCACCAACGAATCGGGGCGCTACCTCACGCGCTTCCTGCCGGCCGGCGGATATACGTTGACGGTGGAGCGCGATGGGTTCAAGAAGGTGACGCGCGAGGCGATCACGCTGCAGGCGGCCGACCGCTTGAGCCTGGACATCCAGCTTCAACTGGGCACGCTCACCGACAGCATCACCGTAACCGGCGAGCCGCCGCAGTTGTCCACCGAGACCGCGTCGCGCACGGCGACGCTCGAACAGAAGTATGTCGACGATTTGCCGACGAGCGGGCGCAACCTGTATCAGCTTCTGTTTTCGCAGCCGGGCGTGACCAAGGCCAGCCGCTATTGGGGCAACTTCGAACTCTATGCGTTCGGCAACATCAACGCGGTGTCGATCAACGGCGGACGCTCCGGCGAGAACGACACGCTGATTGACGGCATCACCAGTGTGCGCGGAAGCCGCAGCGCCAGCTTCGCGCCTTCGCTGAATGCCATCTCGGAGGTGACGGTTGTTTCGAACTCCTACGATTCGCAATATGGACGCATCGGCGGTGGCGTCACCAGCGTGACGCTGCGCACGGGCACGAACCAGTTGCACGGGCAACTGTACGAGTTTTTCAAGAACGACAACCTGAACGCGGCCGGGTGGAGCCGCAACACGTTCAACGTCCCGGAGCCGGAGTACAAGAACAACACCTTCGGGTTCACGGTGGACGGCCCGGTTTACATCCCCAAAGTGTTCGACGGCCGCAACAAGATGTTCTTCCTGATCTCGACCGAGTTCCTGCGCGAGCGCAATCCGCAAACGCAGCTTTGGACCGTGCCCACCGAGGCCGAGCGGGCGGGCAACTTCGCCGGGCTGCGCGATGGACAGGGCCGCGCCATCACGATCTACGATCCGCTCACCACGACGCCCAACGCGGCGGGCACGGGCTACACGCGCACACCGTTTGCGGGCAACGTCATTCCCGGCGCGCGCCGGAATGCCGTGAGCGCCAACGCGATCGGCTACTATCCGGCGCCGAACCGCACAAGCGAATCCCTCGACGGCCAGAACAACTACTTCTTCAACAACAGCTCGAAGAACTTCTATGACCAGTGGCTGGGCAAGCTCGACTGGAATTTGACGAACAGCCACCGCGTGAGCGGGCGCTACGGCGAAACGCCGTGGTACAACTTCGCGCGCGTGCAGTGGGGCACCAACGCGGCCGAACCTTCGAGCGAGTATCCTTCCACGCGCATCTCGCGCAACTGGGGCATGGACTGGACCTGGACCGTCAGTCCCTCGATGGTGTTCAACCTGCGCGGCGGCCTGGCGCGCTATGAAGGCTTCAGCGGGAACACGTTCGGCAAGGACTTCGATCCGCGGCAGTTGGGCTTCCCGGGCGACCTGGTGGGCCAGTTCGTTTCGCTGCAGTATCCGCGCTTCAACGTGGCCACCAACAACTACTCGCCGCTGGGCGCCGACCGCACTTCGCAATACGAGACGCAGGATACCTATTCGCTGCAGCCGAACATGCAGATGATCCGCGGCGTGCATTCGATGAAGTTTGGCGCCGAGTTCCGCCGCTACAACAGCAACCTGATTCGCCCCGCATCGGCATCGGGCAGCTATACGTTCAACCGCAACTGGACGCAGGCCAACCCGCAAACCGCCGACGCGCTGTCGGGCAATTCGATGGCGACGTTCCTGCTCGGCTATCCGACGTCGGGCTTCGTGGACCGCAACATGGATCCGGCCTACAGCAACGGCTATACGGCCCTGTTCTTCCAGGACGATTGGAAGATCCGGCGCAACGTGACGATCAACCTCGGCCTGCGCTGGGACTATGAAGCGCCGATCGTCGAGCGTTTCAACCGCCAGGTGCGCGGCTTCGCCTTCGATCAAACCAGCCCGCTGCAAAGCCAGGTGCAAGGCCTGACTCTGAAGGGTGGCGTGGTCTTCGCCGGCGCAAGCGGCGCCGAACGCCAGGCATTCAATCGCGACCGCAACAACTGGCAGCCGCGCATCGGCGTCGCCTGGCAGGTGAAGCCGAAGTGGGTCGTACGCGGCGGCTATGGCCTGTTCATCCTAGGCCAGAACGCCGCAGGCCCCGACACGGGATTTTCGCGGCCGACGACGATGATCACCACCACCGACAACGGGCTGACCCCGGCGGCGAATCTTTCGGATCCGTTCCCGCGCTCGCTGTTCCCCACCGGATTGCTGCAGCCCATCGGTTCCAGCCAGGGCTTGGCGACGAACCTCGGCATCGGCGTCACGGCGCAACTGCTCGACCGCCCGCTGCCCTACTCGCAACAGTTCAGCTTCGGCATTCAGAATCAGTTGCCGGGGAATTGGGTGCTCGATGCGAGCTACGTCGGCAACCTCACGAAACGGCTGCCGGTGGCGACGAACCTGAACTTCATTCCCGGCCAGGAGCTGACCGCGCTGCCGGTGGCGCAGCGGCCGGCGTATTTCAACGCGCAGCTTCCCAACCCGATGGCGGGACGCCTGCCCGGCTCCGCGTTCAACGGGGCAACGGTGCCGCGCCAGCAACTGCTCTACGCCTATCCGCACTTCTCGCAGGTGACGATTAACAACGTGGCCGCCGGCCGGCAGAGCTATCACTCGCTGCAGATGAAGGGCACGCGCCGCTTCCGCGCGGGGCTTGCCATGCAGTTGAGCTATACCTTCGCGAAGACGCTGGAGCGCACCACCTTGCTCAACGCCCAGGACACGAATCTGGCTGACCTCAAGGCGACGGGCCTCGAACAGCGCCTGACCGAGTTCGATATGCCGCACACCTTCACCATGGTGAGCAGCTACGAGTTGCCGTTCGGCAAGGGCCGCCGCTACATGAACAACATGGGGGGCGTGGTGAACGCCATCTTCGGCGGATGGAACGTGAGCGCGCAGTACATCTATCGCTCCGGCCAGCCGATCGAGTTTC
>CAYUZM010000125.1:0-10450 GCA_964449665.1 uncultured Solibacteraceae bacterium | reverse complement strand
CAACGGCTTCACGCTGAATACGATCTCCTTCGGCGGTCTCGCGCTCGGCGTCGGCATGCTCGTCGACAACGCCATCGTCGTGCTCGAAAACATCTTCCGCCACCGCGAAGAAGGCATGTCGCCTATGAAGGCCGCTCTGCTCGGCAGCAAGGAAGTGGCCGGCGCGGTCACCTCGTCCACCATGACCACGCTCGCCGTCTTCGTACCCATGATCTTCGTCTCCGGCATGTCGTCGATCATGTTCAAGCAGCTCGCCTACGTCGTCTCCTTCTCGCTGCTCTGCTCGCTTCTGGTCGCCCTCACCATCGTTCCCGTGCTCTGTTCGCGCTTCCTCCGCAAAGACGGCTCCAAGCGCAACCTCGGCCCCCTCAGCGCCATCGCCGACTGGTTCGGCCGCGTCCAGGACAGAATGGACGAAGGCTACGGCAATGTCATCCGCTGGGCCATCGGCCACCGTCTGCTGACCGGCCTCACTGCGGCCGGCTTGTTTGTCGTCAGCATTCTCGGAATGCCCCTCGTCGGCGTCGAGCTGACTCCGGAAGCCGATGAAGGCGAGGTTCGCGTCAACGTCGACCTCGAACCCGGCACCCGCGTCGAAGTGACCGACCCCCTCATGCAGAGGCTGGCCGGTATCATCAAGGACAAGGTCCCCGAATCCCAGAACATCATGATCGAGTCCGGTGCCAGCGGCGGCGGTGGCAGCGGCGGCGGTTCCGGCCAGCATCAGGGCGAATTGCGCATTCAGCTCGTGCCGCGGGCCGAACGAAGCCGCTCGGCCAAAGACATCGCCGCCTTAATCCGCCCGCTGATGATGGTCCAGCCCGGCATGGTCGTCCGCACTCGCGTGAGCGCCGGCATGATGCGCACGCCGGGCAGTTCCAGCGGCGGCGGCGACGACCGCCTTGCCGTCCAGATCCGCGGCCATGACCTCACCATCCTCGACGAGCTGGCCGCTAAAGTTCGCGACGAGATGGCGGGCGTACCGGGCGTCGCCGAAGTGCAGATCACCAAGCAGCCCGGCATGCCCGAAATGCTCCTCCAGGTCGATCGCGTAAAAGCCTCCACAATGGGCTTGAACGTCTCCGACATCGCCGAGGCTATGGAAACCGCCGTCGGCGGACGCCGCACCTCCATGTACCGCCAGCAGGGCGACGAGTACAACATCGTCGTCCGCCTCAAGGAGAAGGACCGCCTCTCCCTCGCTCAGGTCGGCAAGGTGCCGCTCGTCTCCCCCTTGGGCCAGCAGCCCATCATCGCCGAGAGCGTCATGAAGATGAAGCGCCAGGAGGGGCCCACCTCCATCGACCGGCTTGACCAGGAACGCATCGTCACCGTCACCGGCACACTCGGCAACCGCGACCTCGGCGGCGTCATGGGCGACCTCACCGGCCGCCTCGCGGCCATCGCCAAACCCACCGGCTACGAGTTCACCTACGGCGGCGAATATGAGGAACAGCAGAAGGCCTTCGGCGAACTCAAGTTCGCCGCCGTCCTCGCCCTCATCCTCGTCTACATGGTGATGGCCGCGCAGTTTGAATCGCTGCGCGATCCCTTCATCATTCTCTTCTCCATCCCGCTGGCTGCCATCGGCGTCGTCAGCGTGCTCATCATGACTCAGACCACCTTCAACATGCAGGGCTTCCTCGGCGTCATCATGCTGGTAGGCATCGTGGTGAATAACGCCATCATCCTGGTCGATTACATGAACCAGCTCCGCCGCGAGCACGGCTACAACGTCCATGACGCCGTCATCGCCGGCGGCGCCAGGCGCTTGCGTCCCGTCTTGATGACCACGGCGACAACCGTTCTCGGCCTTCTGCCCATGGCACTCGGCATCGGCGAAGGTTCGGAGCTGCAGCAACCCATGGCCCGCGTCGTCATCGGCGGTCTCACCAGCTCAACGCTTATTACGCTCGTGCTCATCCCCGTCGTCTACTCGGTGCTCGAAGACCGGCCCCACAAGGCCTCGGCCTCGCACTCCGAAGACCTCGGCGGCATGCAGACGGCCAAGGGCGACTAACCCGGCACGGTCTGCCAACAGGCCCTGCCTCGCCGGGCCACGTGTACCGACTCGTTGCCATGGGCACACGGCCTCGTCGCCACACGGACCGCCTGATCGCGATGCGCAGCGCCTGGCCCGCACCCACGCACCGCCACGCCAGCGCCAGTCCGCCCTGCCCGCACCCACCCGCCGTGCCCCTGCCCGGCTCGCCGCCACGCGCAGCGCCCGCGCCGGCCCGCCCTACGGCGCCAACTTGTGCATGCTTTCCAAAATGCTCGAAGCCACTGCGTCTACCGCCGGGTCCGCCTTCGCAATTCCGGAAACCACCGCGTCCCGTTGCCCCGCAATTTGCTCCATCGCGCCCTTCGCCCCCGCATATTCCGGGTCGTCGATCATCCCCCGCAGATGATCGAAAAACGCGCTTGCATGCTGTCCCGCGATTCCATAGTTCTTGCGACTCAACTCCAGCAGCAGTAGGCTCGCCAACTCCCGCCCCTTGGCGATCCGCGCCTCCCGCTGCATCGTGGCAATCCGTTCGTCCCGCGCCCGCAACTCCTCGCGTAATCCCGACGCCGTCAAATACTGCGGAACATACCCAGCCAAAAACGCGCCAATCGTCAGCACCGCAATCGCGATCACGATGTTCCGCGTCTTGTTGCTCTTGGTCTCTTCTGCTTGCACCGGTACGCCTCCTCGTCTGCAGTAGTCTACAGGACCCGCGCGCGCCCCGTCCCCCGCACTTCCCGCACTCAATCCCCCCATTCTTGATATAGTAAAGGGAGTATGAAGGTCTCCAACCCCTCCTGGCGCGACTCCCTCGCCCCCCTCATCGCCGAGCCCCTCGCCACCGAAATCGACCGCTTCGACAACGAAGTCGCCCTCAAAAAGCAGGCCAAGATCGACGACAAAATCTTCGCCGAAACCCGCCTCCGCCGCGGCGCATACGGCCAGCGCTACGACAACGGCCAGCGCCACGACGGCAAAGCCGCCCGCCAGCTTGCCTACCCCTCCGCCAACACCAAAGGCCCCCACACCCTTTGGGATGCCCCCGGCATGCAGCGCATCAAAATCCCCTATGGCGGCATGAACGCTCAACAGCTCGAAGTGCTCGCCGAACTCGCCGAAGAGTACTCTGACGGCATCGCGCACGTCACTACCCGCCAGGACTTCCAACTTCACTTCATCCACATCGAAGACACGCCCACCATCATGCGCCGCCTCGCCGCCGCCGGCGTCACCACGCGCGAAGCCTGCGGCAACACGGTACGCAACGTCACAGGCTGCCCGATCGCCGGCGTTTGCCGCACCGAATCCTTCGATGTTACTCCCTACGCCCATGCACTTGCTTTCTTCTTACTCGGCCACCCCGATTGCCAGGACTTCGGCCGTAAGTTCAAAGTAAGTTTCTCCGGCTGCCGCGACGAAGCCTGCGCGCTGGCTCATCTGCACGACTTCGGCGTCGTCGCCGCCGTTCGCGAAGTTGGCGGCAAACCGAAGCGCGGTTTCGAAATCCTCGTCGGCGGCGGCCTAGGCACCGTGCCGCAGCAGGCGAAACTGCTCGCCGAGTTCCTGCCCGAAGAGGAACTCCTCCCGACCGCCCAAGCCGTCGCGCGCGTCTTCGCCCGCCTCGGCGAAAAGAAGAATCGCAACACTGCGCGCCTCAAGTTCGTCATCCAGAAAATCGGTATGGACGAGTTCCGCCGCCTCGTCGCCGAGGAACGCGCCATCCTGCCCCACGACGACCGCTGGACCTCTTATCTCCCCAACGTCGGCGCAAACCCAGCGCAGCCCGCCAAGCCCAGCGCGCTTCTCCAGATCGAAGGCGCCCGCGACATCGGCTTTGAACGCTGGCGCAAAACCAACGTATACGCGCAGCGCCAGCCCGGCTACGTCACCGTAACCGTCTCGCTCCCCCTCGGCGACATCACCGCCAATCAACTCCGCAAACTCGCCGACATCTCACGCGCCTACATCCGCGAAACCGTTCGCACCACCGTCGAACAGAATATTGTCCTTCGCTGGGTCAGCGAATCGGATCTTCCGGCCCTTTACTCTGAATTGGAATCCGTGGGCCTTTCCGAGCCCGGCGCCGGCACTATCGTCGACGTCGTCGCCTGCCCCGGCACCGACACCTGCAAACTCGGTATCTCCTCCTCCCGCGGCCTCGCCGGCGAACTCCGCTCCCGCCTCGCCGCCAAACAGTGGGAATTCGACGAAGCTGTCCGTGGCCTCCATATCAAGGTCTCCGGCTGCTTCAACTCCTGTGGCCAGCACCACGTTGCCGACCTCGGCTTCTACGGCGTCTCCCGCAACAAAGGCGGCTACACCGTGCCGCATTTCCAGGTCGTGCTCGGCGGCCAGTGGGAACGCAACGCCGGAGCCTACGGCCTCGCCATCGGCGCCGTCCCCTCCAAACGCATCCCCGATACCGTCGAACGCATCGCCGAGCGCTACCTCTCCGAACGCGAACCCAACGAGCCCTTCCACACCTGGATCGTTCGCATCGGCAAGGCAAAGGCCAAGCTCATGATCGAAGACCTGATGGCCGTCCCCGCGCACGACCTCGATCCCAACTTCTACATCGATTGGGCCGACGCCCGCGAATACACCATTGGCGACATCGGCGTCGGCGAATGCGCCGGCGAAGTCGTCAGCCCCATCGACTTCCAACTCACCGCCTGCGAACGTGAAGTTTTCGAAGCCCAACTCGCCCTCGAAGCCGGCGACATCCCGCGCGCCGCAACGCTTGCCTACGAATCGATGATGCACGGAGCCATCGCTCTGCTCTCCTGGCGCGTCCTCCCGCTCGGCGACGGCCCATCCGGCATCGCGGCCAATTTCAAGACCAACTTCTACGACACCGAATACTTCTTCGATCCCTTCAGCGGCGGCAAGTTCGCGCAATATTACTTCGCCGCCCATGAGCGCCACACCGCGTGGCTCGCCGCCGGACCGTCAAACCCGCAAGCCGCGCCCGATGAGGATTTCACCCGCCGGCTGATTGAAGAAGCACAGCTCTTCATCGAAGCCTGCCACGCCTGCTATGCCCGCCTCGCCGCGCAGAAGGCCGCCTAACCCGCACCCGCAAACGCCATGCAACACTTCAAAGTCAAACTCTTCGCCACCGCTGCCACGCAGGGCACCCACGTCCACGACGCGATCGCCGTCTTCCATCGCTGGATCCAGGAAAGCGCCCTCCCCGAAACCCTCATCGACGTCTGCGATTACCTGCACGTACCCCAAGGTCCCGGTATCATCCTCGTCGCCCATGAAGGCATCTACAGCCTTGACACCGAAAACGGCCGCCTCGGACTTACCTATACCCGCCGCGCCGCCCTCGAAGGCTCCACCGAAGACCGCCTCCGCCAGGCCGTCGAAGCCGTCCAACGTGCCGCGTCTCTAATCGAGGAGTCCCCCGAATTCTCCGGCAAACTGGTGTTCGATCGAACCCAATGGGAAGTTTCGGTTAACGACCGGCTCCTCGCTCCCAACAAGCCCGAGACATTCGACGCCCTCAAACCGGCCCTCGTGGCCGTCTTCCCTGCGCAGACTTTCCAGCATGTAGGCGAACCCCGCCAACTCCTTCGAGTAGCGGTTCGCTAAACGCGTCAGCCCATCGGACGGCCTACAGGGCCCTTCCGTACTCAGCACGTCCCTCGGCAGCCAAGCGCGCCGCTCCCGGCCTTACCCGCGCCCCGAGGACTATCTCCTTTCCTCGCGCTATCATCAACCGATGACGCGCCGAACCGCCCTTGCCCTCTTACCCCTCGCCACACCTGCTGCCACCTCCGGAGCCGCGACGGCCCCCGCCAGCGCTGCCACCCCCGCCCCGGCCGTCAATCCGCCCCTCCACCTCCAACCTGCCACCACCCTCGCCGCACTTCTCGCCCAAAAGAAGGTCTCCGCACGCGAACTCCTGGACTCCCACCTCAAGCAAATCGAACGCGTCAACCCCAAGGTCAACGCCATCGTCACCCTTGTCGCCGATCAGGCTCACGCCAAAGCCAAACTCTGCGACGAAGCCGCCGCCCATGGCCGTTTCCTCGGTCCCCTCCACGGCCTCCCCGTCGCCCACAAAGACCTGCAAGACACCAAAGGCATCCGCACCACCTACGGTTCGCCCCTCTTCAAAGACAACATCCCCGCCGCCGACACCCTCCTCATCCACCGCATCCGCTCCGCCGGAGCCGTCACCCTCGGCAAAACCAACACCCCCGAATTCGGCGCGGGCTCGCAAACCTTCAACCCCGTCTTCGGAGCCACCAAAAATCCGCACGATCTCTCGAAAACCTGCGGCGGCTCCAGCGGAGGCGCGGCAGTCGCCCTCGCCTGCGGACTCATCCCCATCGCCGACGGCTCCGACACTGGCGGCTCCCTCCGCAACCCCGCCGCATTCTGCGGCGTCGTCGGATTCCGCCCCTCGCCCGGCCGCGTTCCCAACCTCCCCTCGCGCTCTTCCTGGACCACCATCAGCGTCGTCGGCCCCATGGCCCGCAACGTCGCTGACTGCGCCTTCTTCCTCAGCGCCATCGCCGGACCCGACGAACGTGCCCCGCTCTCCATTCACGAACCCGGGGCCCGCTTCGCCCAACCCCTCGGCCGCAATTTCAAGGGCGTCCGCGTCGCCTGGTTCAAGGATCTCGGTGGCATCCCCTTCGACAACCGCGTCCGCGCCGTCATCGACGCCCAGCGCAAGCAGTTCGAATCGCTCGGTTGCATCGTCGAGCAAGCTGAGCCCGATTTCACCGGCGCCGACGAAGCCTTCCGCGTGCTTCGCGCCCTCAACTTCTACCAGCAGCACTCCACCAAGGCCGCCCAATACCGTTCGCAAATCAAAGCAACTGTCCTCGAAGAAGTCGACCTCGGAGCCAAACTCACCGCCCCCGAAATTTCCCGCGCCGACACCCTCCGCTCAACGCTTTACCAACGCGCCGGCGAGTTCTTCTCCAAGTACGAGTTCTTCATCCTGCCCGTCACGCAGGTGCCCGCCTTCGACATCCACCAGCAGTACGTCACCGAAATCGAAGGGCGCAAACTCGGCAACTACATCGACTGGATGCGTTCCTGCTACTACATCTCCGTGCTGCACAATCCCGCGATCTCGGTTCCGGCCGGATTCACGCCCGAAGGCCTGCCGGTCGGCATGCAAATCGTTGGCCGGCATCATGACGATTGGGGCGTGCTGCAGATGGCCCACGCCTTCGAACAGTCGGCCGCCGTCCTGCGCACGCCCGCGATCGCGATCTGATCGCGCAACCGGTAGGCCCGGTTTCCACACAACTCTGGACTGCGCCCACGCCCCTGGCCTCCGAGTGAGACAGTCCTCCCGGCCTGTCGGCTTCACCGCGCGCAGCAACGTCTATCCGTGGCGACAGTTGTTTCTGGGCCACGGAAACACGAAAGCTACCCAAGCAGCCCGCTACCCGCGCCTCTGTCCGCGCGCAGTCGTAGATCGCGCCGCCTCGGCAAACGCCCCGCGCGTAAACTGATTCAGTGCCAAAATCGATCCCGTCCCGGCCAATTCTGCCATGGCCGCAATCGGCATTCCCTCGGCCTCGCGCAGGAACGACAATTTCTCGCCGCCTGTGTCGAGATCCACTTTGATCAGATCCCCGGTCCTCACCTGCGCCGTGGCGATCAGGTTTGACAACGGCTGCACGAGTAGCTTCTCGATGGAGCGCTTCAGGTGCCGCGCGCCATACTTCGCATCGGTTCCCGCCCGCAGCAGTGTCTCTTTGGCATCATCGGAAAGTTGGAACACGAAAGAGCGATCGCCGCCGCCGGATTGAAACACCCGCTGCTGCACATAGCTCAACTCGATCTCCAAAATTTTCCGCAACTCCGCCTCGCCCAACGGCCGGAAGACGACAACCTTATCCAGCCGGTTCATAAACTCGGGCGTAAACTTGCGCCGCGCCGCTTCCACTCCGCTCTTGGTAATCTTCCCCGCGATCTTCGCCTCGGCCTCCGGCGTCCGCTCTTCCGGACCGCAGCGCCCGGCGAGAAATCCCAGCTTCGGACTCATAATCGAGCTCATCTCGCTTGCGCCCAGGTTCGACGTCATGAAAATCAACGCCCGCGAAAAATCGACTTTCCGGTTATCGCCCAGCGTCAACGCCGCCTTGTCCAGAATCCCCAACAACAGGTTCCACAACGAATCCGATGCTTTTTCGATCTCATCGAACAGCACAAAACTGATCTTCATCGCCTCGGTGTGATATTGATTCAACACCTCCTGGCTCAGCAGAGGATGCGTCTCGCGGTGCCCCAAATATCCCGGCGGCGAGCCGATCAGTTTGGCAATCTCGTGGCTGTGCTGAAACTCGGCGCAGTCGATCTTGATCACCGCCTTGGGCGTCCCGACCAATCCCTCCGCCGTTGCCTCCACAATGCGCGTCTTCCCCGATCCCGTCGGGCCCAGAAACAGGAAGTTCCCTACTGGACGGCCCGGCGCGCACATGCCCGTCAGGTTCATCTGGTAGATGTTCACGATCTGCTCGATCGCTTCATCCTGTCCCACTATCAATTGGTGGAGCGTTTCGTCCAACGCCCTGGCCTCGCGTCCGGTCTGGCACGGGTCCAATACTACTTGTGACCGCATCGTTTTGTTTCCATACAGTGCGGCCTGCGATCGTGCCGACCGCGCCGCTCCCGTCAGGACCTGCTCAAGCAACTGGCTTGCCAATTTTCTTGACCCCCGCTGTCCTCATCGGCTCGCCGCGGAGTTCTTGAACGGGAGAAAGTGATCGGTTGTTACTTCTTCGGAGGCCGGCTCGGCCGCACTTCCAGGTAGCTCACCAGCGTCCGCTCGGGCAACCGCAATAGGCTCAATACGATATCCCGTATGTCTTCAGGCTGGATCTTCCAGTCCGCCTTCGTCATCCCCGCGGAAAAATCCGTGCTCACACTCCCCGGACACACATTGGTTACACGAATCCCATCGTGCCGGTGGTCCAGCATCATCGCCTCGGCAAACCCATTCAATCCAAATTTCGAGGCGTTGTAGGCCGCCCCGCCCGCAAACGGATTCTTCCCCGCCAGCGACCCAATCTGAATCAGATACCCGCCCCCGCGCTTCTTCATCCGCGGCAACGCCTCCTGGCAACAATGGAACACGCCCGTCAAATTGGTTTCCAACATGAGATGCCAGTCTTCCACGGCCAGCGTCTCCACCGGCGAAAACTTGCCCACCCCAGCATTGTTGATGACAATATCCACCCCGCCCAACTCGGCTTCGGCCAATGCGAACAGCGCCGCCACCTCGGCCCTGTTCCGCACATCGCACGCCCGGCCCGCAACGCGCCCTCCCGTCGCCCCGGCGATCTCCTTCACCGCCGCCTGCGTGGAAGCCTCGTCCCGCCCGCAAATCACCACCCCCGCCCCCTCGTGCGCCAGGCCCTCCGCAATCGCCCGACCAATCCCCTTCGTCGCTCCCGTCACCACGGCTGCTTTGTTGGTAAGAAATCCCATGCGCCTATCCTATCGCGCATGTTCCCACCGCCCGAACCTATGTCACCCGCCGCACCGTCAAATCCACGTGCAATCCCGCCGCCAGCAAGTTCACAAGGTTGTCCAACGAGAACAAATGAATCTTCCCCCTCATCAGATCCGACACCCTCGGATGCGTAGCGCCCAATACCTCCGCCGCCCGTGCCGGCGTCCACTCGCGCTTCCGAACGAAACCAACCACTGCCCGCATCATCGCCGCCCGTAACCGCAAATTTTCGGCCTCCGCCGCGCTGAATCCCAGATCGGCGAATACGCTCCCCGTACGTTTTGCATTTGCCCTCATCTGCTTCCGCTCCTATATTGCGTCATCCAGGCCAATCGCAATTTTGCCAACGCAATTGAAACGCCTTGTGCATGCCCTTACGGTGGATCCGAATCTCGTTCATACCCGGTCCATACGCTGCCACGGGCTACCAGTCCGCCCTGTTCGTTCCCACACTGCAATGGCTCCAACTGATAGCCAGCCAGGTGCCGCAACGCGACAGTGAACGGCCTCACCATCCACAGGCCGTAGTCCTCCCGCTGAACATACTTCCGTGCACGTCGCTCAGCAACAATTCACACAACCTTTTATGTCTCACTCACACTATGCCCAACACCCGCCGCTGCGCCCCCAACAACACGTCCTCGGCCCCCGGCCCCACCCGCGACACCGCGCTCGTCTCATACCCTCCCTCGCCATATGCCCGCGCCGTCCCGATATACATCGGCCCGTAATCCCCATACGCCGCCATCGCCACCATCTCGCCGCCATTCCCACCGCCCCGCGCCCCACCGCCCGCCTCGGCCCCCGCGGCCAGCTGATACTCCACAAACAACTCCCCCGGCATATGCAACACACGCGCCGCGCCCACCCGCAAACACCCCACCGGAATCTCCCGCCCGCGCTTGGACAACCTCAGCCAGGCCAAATACCGCGCCGCATTCGCCCGGAACTTC